>NZ_QBLR01000117.1:0-10331 GCF_003070835.1 Halanaerobium sp.
GAAAAACAATGATGATTTGAGTGAAATGGTAGAAAATATTTTTTTGATAACTTAGTAAATGAGTTTTTTTATGTTTAAATAGCTACTTATCACCAGCTAATAATTGGCTGTTAAGTTGTTAAATAATTACTTTAATTACCTTCATTTTGTGTTATTTTGTAATATAGGAGAAGTGAGAATTTGTAAAATAGGAGGTAATAATTATGGAAGCAGAATTTGATCAAAATCGTCTTGTTCTTGTTTCCAATGGAGAACCATATAAACATGTATTTGAAGATGGTAATTTAAAACTGGAAAAAATGGCTGGAGGCCTAACCACCGGACTTGATCCGATGATGCAGGAAGATGATGGGCTCTGGATTGCCTGGGGCCGAGGTGAGGCTGATTTTGAAGCAGTTGATCAAAATAATAAGCTTCGAGTTCCTGATCAGAACGGCTATACTTTAAAAAGAATTGAGCTAAGTGAAGAAGAGAAAAGTGGGTTTTATTATGGGTTTTCAAATGAGATCATGTGGCCGATCAGCCACACCTTTATTTCCAAAGCAAATTATAAAAAAGACTACTGGCAGAGTTATCAGCAGGTTAATCAGAAATATGCAGAAAGTGTCCTGGAAGAGCTGGAGGATGATGATCTGGTCTGGATACACGATTATCATCTGACCCTGGTGCCGGGAATTCTAAAAGAAGAAAAGCCCGAACTTAAAACTTCACTTTTCTGGCATATACCCTGGCCTGCCTGGGAGGCTTTTAGAACAATTCCCTGGCGCAGAGAAATTCTGGAAGGAATGCTGGCAGCCGATTTCTTGGGCTTCCATACAGATCTCTTTGTCTATAACTTTTTAAACTGTGCAGAAAAAATTGGTGCAGAAGTTGATTTTTCTGAAAGAGTAGTTTATTACCAGGGTACAAAAACGAAGGTTGAAAGTGTGCCGCTGGGCATTGATTATCAAAAATTTGACCAGCTTTCCCATGATGAAGGTTATCTTGCCAGAGCTAAAGAAGTCAAAGATCATTATGAGACAGAAAAATTGATTTTTGCAGTTGATAGGCTTGATTATACAAAAGGAATTGAAGAGAGATTGGAAGGAATTGATCGCTTTTTTGAAAAATATCCTGAATATCAGGGCAGGGTTACCTTTGTCCAACGGGTGGCTCCGAGCCGGACTGGAATTGAAGAATATCAAAAAATGAAAGAAAGAATTGAGAAAAAAGTTGCAGAGATAAATGGTAAGTATCAAAAGGATCAGTGGCAGCCTGTTAAATACTTTTATGGATCTGTGCCGCAAAATGAGCTGCTGCCCTATTATAAAGCTGCAGATCTCGGTCTAATTACAGCCTCAATCGATGGGATGAACCTGGTAGCAAAAGAATATTTAGCAGTTCAGGATTCTGGAGTCTTACTGCTTTCGGAATTTGCAGGAGCAGCAGAATATTTAGATAGTGCCCTTAAAGTAAACCCCTACAATACAGAAGAGCTTGCAGATAGAATATATGAGGGGCTTGAGATGCCCGAATCAGAGAAGAAAGAAAGGCTTAAGCAGGCTCAGGCTGACTTAAAGGAATATGACATTAACTGGTGGCGCAATTACTTCTTAGAAAAGTGGCTTGATAGTTATGAATAAAAAATATCTGCTCGATGCTCATAATCTACAGACAGTAAAAAAAAGAATTGAAGCAGCTGAAAATCTGCTTGTTTTTCTTGATTATGACGGAACTCTGGCTCCTTTTAATCCGGAGCCACTTTCTGCTTATGCTCTACCGCAGATAGAGAAATCCCTGAATATAATTAAGAGGAAGAACAAATATTATTTAAGTCTGGTTTCAGGCAGAAAACTTAGTGAATTAAAAAGTATGCTTCATTTAGAAGATGCCAGTTATGCCGGCAGCCACGGTCTGGAAATTGAATTAAGTTTTGAAGTTGAAGTAGTTTATCCCTATCAAACAAAAAATATTGACATTTTAAGCCAAAAAAATTACGATCAGGTAAAGAGAGACTATCAAAAATCAGATGATGTTAAAGTTGAAGATAAAGGTTTTGGCCTGGCTCTTCACTTCAACTCATTAGAAAAGCAAAAAGAGCATGAGAAAAAACTGGATTCACTGTTTGCTGGATCAGCCTATCAGCTTCTTTCGGGCAGAGAGGTTATTGAAATCAGGCCGAAAGGCTGGGATAAAGGAAAAGGCGTTGACTATATGACTCAAAGGATTAAAGAAAATTTTGAACTGGATAGTGCTTTAAGAATTTATATTGGTGATGATAGAACCGATGAGGATGCATTTGAAGTCTTAGATGATGGGATTACTGTTTATGTAAAGAATGATTCAAATTTAAATACAAAAGCTGAATATTATTTAGAAAATCCAGAAGATACAGCTAAATTATTAAATAACCTGGCAGGAGAGCTTTAATCTCCTGCCTTTATTTTTTCCGGGTTTTTAAATTATAGAGGTCTTGTATAATTGGAGCTAAATTTTATGAAATTCGGCTTTCATTTTTGAGAAGGTTGTCAGTTCTGTAAAACCAATATCTTTTAGTTTGGAGATAGTATAATTAAATTTATTGGCTATAGTCTCAGTATTGTGGCTGTCTGAGCCAATTGTTAAAATTTTACCACCCAGCTGGTAATAAAGTTTTAAAATTTCAAAATCTGGCAGGGGATTCTGGCCGTCAATTCTGTAGCCGGAGGTGTTAACTTCTAATCCTTTATCTTTAGCAATGACTGTTTTTAAAATTTCTCTAATCAATTCAGCTGTCTGCTCATCTTCCATCAATCCCGGCTGCTGCTCAAAGTCACCATAGCGGCGAATAATATCTAGATGACCGATTACACTGTAATGATCATATTTTTTTACAACATTGAGAACAGCTTTTAGATATTGGAGATAGGCTTCCCACTGGGCGTAATTTTCAAAAAAATCTCCATTATACAGGTCCGCCTTTTCAGCAGTATGAAAAGAGCCAATAACAAAATCAAAATCATCAGCCAGATACTGCTCACATTCTTCAAAGATATGTTCCTGGAGTCCCATTTCGATTCCTTTTTTGATTGTAAGTTGACCTCTGTATTTCTGCTGCATTTTTTCGATCTCAGCTAAATACTCTTTTTTATCAATTAAAAATTCAATTGTATCATCTTTATAGTCTATATCATGGTGGTCAGTGATCGCAATTTCATCAAGGCCTTTAGCAACTGCAGCCTGACAGAGCTCGTCTATTGTCATTTCGGAGTCAGCAGAAAATTGTGAATGCAGGTGGTAATCAAAGAGCATAAAAATCTCTCCTTATTTTCTATTTTGGTCGCTAAATACTACTTATTCTTATCATAGCATAATAAGCTGTTAAGTTAAATATTATTTCTACTGTCCTATCTCCTCAGATAGATATCTGGAATTTGTAGAAAAGATTTATTAATATTTCTCAAGGATAAGATGATTTTTAATTAGATAAATTAGTAAATAATAAAACCTAAACAAATACTTGACAAACTCGCTTAAGTTTATTATCATATCTTAACAGTGGATAATATTTATAATTAGTAAATAACTAACATGAGGTGATAGTAAATGAGTGAATTATTTGAAGTTGTAAAAAACAGAAGAAGTATTAGAAATTATAAAAGTGAGATACCAGCAAAAGAGAAAATTGAAAAAGTAATTGCGGGGGCAAATTGGGCCCCTTCTGATGGAAATAGTCAACCCTGGCAGTTTTATGTTGCAAGAGGAGAGATAGTAGATGGAATCTGTGATGAGTTTTATAGTCATGCAAAAGAACATATTCCCAATGCTTCCTATATTCCGGAAGAAAAAAAGCAGCCAATGCTTGAATATGCAAAGGATTTTGGTGGAGCTCCAGTTCATATAATTATAAGTTATGAGACAGAAGATGATCCAATTAAAGATGAGGAAGCATTAATGGGGGCTTCTGCTGCAGTTCAAAACTTAATGTTAACTGCTGCTGATCAGGGGCTAGGAACTGTCTGGATAGCAGGTCATGTTGCTCACAGTGAAAGAGTAAAGAGACTGCTTAACCTATCTGAATCAGAAAAAATTGCTGGAATTATACCGATTGGAATTCCAGATATGGACCCTCCTTTAAAAGAACGCCAAAATCCAAAAGATAAAACAGAGTGGCTTGGATTTTAATTGACATCCTCCCCACCCATTAACATGAGCGAGGCTTTCTCGGCTAAAGTAGGGTGATTAATTTTCTAGAATAAAAAAATAAATATAGAACACTTATTTTAATATGCAGGAGACCCAGAATACCTTTCTAAGGACTGGGTCTTTTTTGTTTATTATTAATTGCAAGAATAATTTGTAATCATCTTTCGAATTAAATATAATAATAGTAGAAGTTAAACAATCCGGGAGGGATAAATAATGGAATATAGAACTGTAGGTAAAACAGGAGTTCAGGTTTCTCCACTTTGTTTTGGTACGATGTCTTTTGGTGGGATTGCTGATGAGGAGATGTCACGCAGGATGTTTAATGCAGCTAGAGAAAGAGGTATTAACTTTTTTGATTCTGCTGATGTCTATAATGAAGGCCGCTCGGAAGAACTGCTCGGTAAGTTTATGCAGGAAAACAAGTGTCGGGATGAACTGGTCATAACTTCAAAAGTTTACGGGAAAACAGCTGCTGATGTAAATGCAAAAGGACTTTCCCGGCGTCATATTAAACTGGGAGTAGAAGAGAGTTTAAAGAGGCTGAAAACTGATAGGATAGATTTTTATTTTGTTCACAGCTTTGATTCTAAGACAGATATGCTGCAGACCTTGAGAGCTATGGATGATCTGGTCAAAGAGGGTAAGATATTATATCCGGGAGTCAGCAACTGGGCGGCCTGGCAGATCGAAAAAGCACTTGGTATTTCGCGCCAGGAGAGTCTGGCCCGCTTTGAAATTGTGCAGCCGATGTATAACCTGGCTAAAAGACAGGCTGAAGTTGAGATTCTGCCGATGGCTGAGGCTGAAAATCTGGGAGTCATCTCCTACAGTCCCTTAGGTGGTGGCTTACTGACCGGTAAATATGGAAAAGATAAGCGACCTGATAAAGGTAGACTGGTGGAAAGAGAAGATTATGCCACCCGCTATGGCTTAAAACAGTACTATCAGATAGCAGAAGAGTTCAGCAGCCATGCCCGAGATAAAGGAGTAGAGCCTGCCTCACTGGCAGTAGCCTGGGTTATGTCCAATCCAGCAGTTACCGCTCCAATTATCGGTGCCCGCAATCTGGAACAGTTAAAGGGGTCACTGGGAGCTTTAGATATTGAAATGACCAAAGAGTGGAGAAAAGAAATAACAGATCTTTCAATTACCCCTCCACCAGCAACAGATCGACTGGAGGAGCAGAAAAACATTAGTTATTTTTAATAACAAACGATTATTTTAGAACTAAAGTTTTATTAATCCAGCAGGAGGTTTTAATTAATGACTAAAGAAGAAGTTGCAGGAATGATTGATCATACAATTTTAGGAGCAGAAGTAACGAAAGAAGCTGTCAAAGAAAAGTGTCGAGAGGCAAAGGAATATAATTTTGCTTCAGTCTGTGCCAATCCGGACCAGGTAGCTTTAATGGCTGAAGAACTTGCAGATTCTCCGGTAAAAGTCTGTACGGTAATTGGCTTTCCGCTTGGAGTTAATGCAACTGCGACCAAGATTGCAGAAGCAGAGTTAGCAGCCGCCGAGGGAGCAGATGAACTTGATATGGTAATGAAAGTAGGAGCCTTAAAAGAAGGAGACTATGAGCTGGTAAAAAATGATATTAAAGCAGTTGTTGAAGCTGCAGGAGACAAATTGGTTAAAGTTATAATTGAGACCTGTTATTTAACAGATCAGCAAAAAGTTAAAGCCTGTGAACTGGCAAAAGCAGCAGGAGCGGATTTTGTTAAAACGTCTACCGGATTTGGCAGTGGAGGAGCAACTGTTGAGGATATTGCTCTGATGAGAAAAACTGTTGGTGAAAAAATGGGTGTCAAAGCATCTGGAGGAATTCACAGTTTAGCTGAAGCTGAGGCCATGATAGAAGCTGGAACCACCAGGATTGGAGCCAGTTCAGGTGTGCAGATTATCGAAGGTGCTGAAGTGAGTTCTGACTATTAAAATGATATATCTCTTCTTACTATAAAGCTAAATATTTTCAAACTAAGACCTGCCGGGGTTAAAAATTTTTGGCAGGTCTTTTAAATTTCACTTGAATAGTGTTAAAATTAAGACAGAATAAGAAATTTACTAAAAGACTTGACAGCAGAGTGGATAATCAATATAATAGATACAACATTTTAACACTTTACCATGATAAAGCACTAAACTAAAACGGGAGGTCATTATAGATGAATGCATTTGTAGAGGGTGTTCGCGATATTTTGCCGGCAGAATTAAGAAAGAGGAGAGGGATTTATCAGACGATTAGAGAGGTATTTGAAGCCAATGCCTACAGGGAGGTTATTACCCCAACTCTTGAGTCCTTAGAACTTTATGCAGGTATAGAAGGCCTGGTTGATAAAAGTGAAATGTTTAAGGTGGTCGATGATAAGGGGCAGATCCTGGTTTTAAGACCTGATCTAACTATGCCGATTGCTCGACTGGCGGCAAGTCGTTTTCAGGACAGCCCCAGACCCCTAAAGTTTTCATATTTAAGCTCAGCCTTTCAGTCTAAGAATTCTCAGAGTTTAAGTTTAAAAGAAAAAACACAGGCGGGAGTAGAGTTAATCGGTTCAGCCAGCCTGGAATCAGATTTAGAGATGATTCTACTTTTAATCAAGACCATGCAGTCAGTGGGAGTCGAAGAGCCGCTGATTGATATCGGTCATGCAGATTTGATCAATGAAATTTTTGCAGACTTAAAGATCGCTGAAAAAGAAAAAACTGAGCTGCGCCAGCTGCTGGCAGCTAAAAATAAAGTTGGGATTAAAAATTACATTAAAGATATCGAACTGACAGAGGATGCAGCAGAAGTTTTATTAAGCCTGCCTTCACTTTTTGGTAAACCCAAAGAAGTAGTCAAAAAATTAGAAGCGATGCCTTTATCAACAGATACCAAAGAGGCTCTGAAGACTTTAGACGAATTATTCAATAAGCTGAAAGAATTTGAAGCTTTAAAATATATTACCTTTGATCCGATGTTGATTTCCCGCCACGGCTATTATACAGGCCTGATCTTCAAGGGATATGCAAAGGGCTACAGCAACCTGCTGGCAAGTGGAGGCCGCTATGATAATCTGACTGAGAAATTTGGAGTAGAAGAGCCGGCAGTCGGGTTTGCCTTAGAAATTGAGAATTTACTTGATTATTTAAACAGAACGGAAAATTTTAGTGAAGATCAGGAAAAAAGATTTTTGATATCTTACCAGGATAACTCAGATCTGAAGCTTGCCTTTGAGTTGGCAGAAGACTTAAGGAATGCTGGTTTTGTTGTTGAAGTCTATAATGGAGCAGACAAAGAATATTTAGATTTTCAGCAGGTTAATTTTGAGATCTGTTTAAAAACTGATAAGCTGGAGTTAAAGCAAAATGGAGGCGAAACTGCAGTAATCGAAAGAAATCAAAAAGAAGCATTAGAATATCTGATCTTAAATAAAATAGAGGAGTGGGAATAATGGATAATCTCTGTATAGCTATGGCAAAAGGAAGGCTGGCTAAAGAAGCAGTTAAACTTTTCCGTCAGGCCGGCTACGATCTGCCTGAGAATATGCTTAAATCACGTAAATTAATTTTTGAAATAGAAAGTGAAAAATTTGAAATTATACTTGTTAAACCGGCAGATGTTCCAATCTATGTTGAATATGGAACAGCTGATCTGGGGATTGTAGGCAAAGATACTTTATTAGAGGAAAATCGCGATTTATATGAGGTCCTGGATTTAGAATATGGAGTCTGTGAGTTCGCTCTGGCCGGTCTGCCTGACCGCAAAGATACTCTACTGGAGCGCAAAGTTGCGACCAAATATCCGGATTTTACCCGCCGCTATTTCCGCAGTAAAGGAGAGCCGGTGGAAATTATTAAGCTCAATGGGTCAATCGAGCTGGCACCCCTGACAGGACTTGCCGATACTATATTAGATATTGTCGAAACCGGCAGGACTTTAAAGGAAAACGGACTGGTAGTCTATGAGAGCATCAGAGACTTATCGGCCCGCCTGGTGGTTAATAAAGTAAGTATGAAGACCAGACAGGATGAAATTTCTAAAATAATTGAAGCTCTGGATCAGGTAGTTAATGGAGATGATAGTGATGAAGCTTAATCTAAAAAGAATTAAAGACGGCCGCCGGAATGTGGATCAGGTTAAGGAGCTTTTGGAAAGCCGCTCCGGTGATAATCTGGCCAAATATCGTGAGACTGCAGCCGGCATTTTAAAAAATGTACAAAAAAATGGAGACCTGGCAGTTTTAGAATACACATTTCGTTTTGATGGAGTTGATTTTGAGGCTTCAGAACTTGAGGTAACAGATGCTGAAATTGAAGCAGCCTTAAAGGAAGTAGATGAGGATTTTATAGCAGCCTTAAAGAATGCAGCTGCAAATATAGAGGATTTTCACGCTGAGCAGAAGGATAAATCCTGGCAGAAGCAGAAAAAACCGGGAATTATTACCGGTCAGATCTGCCAGCCGCTCAAAAAAGCAGGAGTTTATGTTCCCGGTGGTCGGGCGGCATATCCATCTTCAGTTTTAATGACTGTTATTCCAGCAAAGGTGGCAGGGGTTGAAGAAATTATAATGCTGACTCCACCTGACAAAGAGGGAAAGGTGAGTCCCGTAATTCTAGCAGCAGCTGAGATTGCAGGTGCTGACCGCATCTTCAAAATCGGAGGAGCTCAGGCAGTAGCGGCAGCAGCCTATGGAACCGAAACTGTACCGGGAGTGGATATTATTGTTGGCCCGGGTAATATTTATGTTTCTATGGCTAAAGAACTGGTTTTTGGTCAGGTTAAAATTGATATGATTGCCGGTCCCAGTGAGATTATGATTATGGCGGAAAAAGACTCCAACCCGTCCTACATTGCAGCTGATTTAATGAGTCAGGCTGAGCACGACCCGCTTGCTTCTTCGATTTTAGTTACAGATGCACCAGAGCTGATCGAAAAAGTTGAAGAAGAATTAGAAAAACAGATTGAAAAACTGAGCAAAAAAGAAATTATCAAAGAATCTCTGGAAAACTTTGGCCTGATGATTGAAGTTGAAGACCAAAATGCAGCAATGGAAATGATCAATCTGGTGGCACCTGAGCACTTAGAATTAGCAGTCAAAAACCCGTTTGAGCTACTGCCGGCAGTAGAAAATGCAGGCTCTATCTTTTTAGGGGAATATACACCGGAGCCGATTGGTGATTACTATGCAGGACCAAATCATGTGCTGCCAACTAATTCAACAGCCAGATTCTTTTCACCATTATCTGTTAGAGATTTTGTTAAGTATTCCGGTTTTATCCACTACAGTAAAGAGGCCTTAAAAGAAGCCAGTGACGATGTGATCTGTCTGGCTGAAGGTGAAGGACTTGATGCCCACGCTAATTCAGTTCGGATTAGAAAAGAAAACTAACTTTAACTGAAAATAAATTATAATTATGATATTTATCATAGGTATTTGCAAAATAGGCAAAGAAAATAGTAAAAAACTGTAAATAGTAGGTTGAGTTCAATTTTTAGATTTCAAAAAATTGAATAAGAAAATGTTCTAATAAAATTAAGCATGACAAAATAAACCTATGAATACAGGTTTTAAAAAAAGATATTAAAAGATTTAAATTCTAAGCAATTAGTGATCTTAAAGATCTAATATTTTCTGGTTTATCCATTTTATCAGCTAAGATCAATGTTAAAAGCTGAGTGATTCCAGCCAGAAAAACATCTGCTTTAATACTCTTTAGATTCTGTGTTTTTAAATTACCAGTAACCATGGCATCTTTAAAATAGTTAATTGTCTGTTCAACTACGCCGCGTTTTTTGTAGAGGTCTATCCAGTCATCTGTATCTCTAATGATGCCAGGATAAGTTCTTAAATCCTGGTCAGGATATGTATAGGTAACTCTACCGTAACTGGAGTCAGTACAGGGGTCTTCACAGTAGCAGTTTCTTTTACCACCTTTATGATTGGTTTTAGGACAGACAAACTTAAATCTGGGGCTGCGGTTTTTACCGCGACACCAACCATTAGGTTTCATTGGTAACGAAGAATCTTTAGGACATAAAGGCCAGCCGTTTTCATTGTAATCTGGTTGGGGCAGATCTGAACTACTATTTCTAGAATTAAGTGGTATGACTGCTTTATCAAAGCCAAAATCCTTAATTAAAAAAGGATAAGTCTGATAACTATCAAAGGCAGAATCAGCGATAA
>NZ_QBLR01000118.1:0-10325 GCF_003070835.1 Halanaerobium sp.
ATCATACTCAATATCTCTGGCAGTAAATTCTCCTTTTTGCAGAGAAAAACTGAGACTTTTTTTGCGATTTTCAAAGAGAGAATTCAAATTTTTGTCGTCTCTATTATATAATAGAATTGACTGCTTGTCATTCTTATCAGCAAATCTTTTAAAAATATTCATAAATTGATCCAGATCCTGATAAAAATCAGGGTGATCAAGTTCCAAATTATTTAATAAAAGTAAATAGGGATCAAAATAAAGAAAAGAGCCATCACTTTCATCGGCTTCAGTGATAAAATAATCTCCTTTACCGTCAGCAATATTACCGTTAAGTTCCTTAAGAAAACCTCCCACCATCACTGCAGGATCCATTTTTGCTCTCTTAAAAATTGCAGCCAGCATAGCAGTGACTGTAGTTTTTCCATGAGTACCAGCAACAGCAATAGTTTTTTTATCTTTCATTAAGTAGGCAAGCATTTCTGCTCTTTTAACTATTTTGAGCCCCTTCATTTTTGCTGCTTTAATTTCGGGATTATTAGCAGGAATTGCACTCGTTTTTACTATTAGGTCTGCTCCTTCAATATTAGATGCAGCATGACCTATAAAAAGATCAACATCATATTTCTCCAATAGTTCAAGATATTTGCTCTCTTTTAAATCTGATCCACTTACTTTATATCCTCTCTCTGCAAGGATCTCTGCAATACCACTCATCGAAACTCCACCAATACCAATTAAATGAACATGTGAATTTTTATTTAACAAAATAATCACCCTAAATCATGTTTTATAAGCCAAATTACTTTACTCTCTACTTAGCTCTTCAATTACTTCAATCAATTTCCTGAGAGAATCTTTTTGTGAAAACTCAGCAGCTGCTTTTGACATTGACTGCAGCAGATTGTCATTTTCAATAACTTCTTTGACTTTTTCTAATAACAGCTCTTCATTGAGTTCAGATTCTCTAATCATCACTGCTGCTCCAACCTTCTCCAGCGCCTGTGCATTAATCAGTTGATGATTTTCCGCAGCTTTCGCAAAGGGGATTAGAATTGATGCTTTGGCAGAACTTGTGATTTCAGCCAGACCTGTTGCCCCTGCTCTAGAAATAATTAAGTCTGCAGTCTTAAGTGCATATTCCATTTCATCCAAATAATCAATAATCCTGAGTAGAGAATTATCTGGAGTAATATTAATTTTTCTAAGCTGATTGATAAGCAGATTGTAATTTTTTTTGCCAGTTAAATGAACTATCTGGATTCTATTTTGAATTGCATATTTATAAATTTCTACTACATTCTTATTTATAACTTCAGCACCAAGGCTGCCGCCAGTAATTAAAATTGTTTTTAAGTCAGGATTTAAATCTAATTCATGATAAGCCAGATTGCGGTCTACATTCAATATTTTTGGTCTAACTGGATTACCTGTAATTTTTATTTTTTTTTGACTAACTTTTAAATACTCTGCTGCTTCCGAAAAATTTAAACAAACTCGGTCAACTACTCGGGCCAGTAATTTATTTGTGATCCCAGGATAAGCATTTTGCTCGTGAATAATTGTTTTTTTACCGAGCAGAACTCCAGCCAGAACAACAGGACCTGCTACAAAACCTCCAGTCCCAATAATCAAATCAGCTTTAAATTTATTTATTATAATAAGAGCTTTAATAATTGCCTGAAAATTATGGAATATTGAGCTGACAATTTTAGTTGAAACTTTCCGTGGTAGCGGTCTTACACTAAGTCCCCTAAAATCAAAACCTGCAGCTGGTACAATATCTGCTTCCATCCTATAATCAGAACCTATATATAGAATTTCCCAGCCATTTTCTTTTAATTTTTCAGCAACAGCAAGAGCCGGATAAATATGTCCGCCTGTGCCTCCACCTGTAATAACTGCTTTCATAATTTATTCATCCCTCAACATAACGTGATATATTTAATAGTAAACTAAGTGCCACCAAATTTATAACAAGTGATGAACCACCATAACTAATTAAAGGCAGAGTAATACCGGTAACCGGCATTAATGAAGTTACAACTGCCATATTAATCAGGGCCTGAATAACTATCATAGAAGTTATTCCGACCGCAAGCATTGAAGCAAAGGCATCATCCACTTTTACTGCAATCTTTAATCCTCTCCAGGCAAGCAAAAAATATAAACTGATAATAAACAAAGTACCCAGAAGTCCAAATTCTTCTCCCAAAACTGCAAAAATGAAATCAGTTCCTGGCTCAGGTAAATATAAAAATTTTTGGTGGCTGTTACCTGCACCTACCCCAAAAAGCCCCCCAGATCCCAGGGCCAGCAGTGACTGAATAATATGGTAGCCGCTATCTAAGGGATCACTCCAGGGATCTAAAAATGTAAGCAATCTTTCCCGGCGATAAGGTTCAATTAATATTGCTCCCAGAGCCAGCAGAAAGGAGATTATCCCCAGTGAGATAAATGTTAAAATTTTAATTCCACCAACCAAAATCATAACTGCAGCAACCATCGCAAGGGTAACAGCTGTACCCAGATCCGGTTCCATTAAAATTAGAAAAGAAATTGAAGCAATTACTAAAAGCGGTGGCAGAATCCCCTTTTTAAAATTTTTCATTTTGCCCTTGTTTTTATCTATATAGGCGGCCAGATAAAGAATAATAGTCAATTTTGCCGGTTCGGAAGGCTGAAAACTAATTGGTCCTAAAGGGAGCCAGCGTCTGGATCCACCAGCCATTCTTCCCACCCCAGGAATTAAGACCAGAATTAATGTCCCCAGTGAGATTAAAAGCAAATAGGGAGCAAGTTCTTTTAATTTTTTATACTTCAATTTATATGTAACTGCTGACAAAACCAGAGCAACGGCTAGATATTTAAGTTGATTAATAAAAAAATAATAACTATTAGAAAAAAGTTGCTCTGCTTTAACAGAGCTGGCCGAAAGAATCATTATCAGACCGCTCATCACCAGAGCTAAAATTGTAAATGATAAAATTAAATCAGGCAGCTTTTTTCTCATATTTTCTCCTTAATTAATATTTTTTAAAACAGTCTCCTTAAATATTTTACCGCGCTCTTTATAACTTGCAAACATATCCCAGCTTGGGCAGGCAGGAGATAAAAGTAGAGTATTATTCTGATTTAATCTTTCAACTCCAAATTCTGCTGCTTCTTTCAGATTCTCTGCCCTGATTAACTCCAACTCATCATTTTTAAATAACAGAGCCAGTTTTTCAGCAGTTTCTCCAACCAGAATTAATGTTTTAACCTTCTTTCTGATTATTGAAGCCAGATCACTGAAATCAGCATTTCTATCCTGACCCCCGGCAATTAAAATTATATCCTGATCCAAAGTCTTTAAAGCCTTAATAGCAGCATCAGGATTAGTGGCCTTAGAATCATCAATAATTATGTATCCTTTTTTATTGTTAATATATTCCATCCGATGTGACTGCAGTTTGTATTCTGCAGCTGCCATTTGAATTTTTTCCAGACTCTGACCGGTCAGATAAGCAGCCAGAGCTGCAAAAGCAGCATTTTTACGGTTATGTTCTCCAGGTAAATCAATTTTTCTGAAATCAAGCAAATTAACATTATCTTTTTGATAATATGCTCTTATATGATCTATTATTAAATCTGCATCCTGCATTTTAGAGCTCAGTCCGATAACATCTGCCTCTAATTCGTCTTTGAGCTGATATAGATAAGGATCATCAAGATCAATAACTGCATAATCATTTTCTCTTTGATTTAAAAAGATATTTTTCTTTGCCTTTTTATAGTTGGATTCATTATGATGTCGATCCAGGTGATCTGGACTGTAGTTTAAATAGAGAGCAATTCGAGCCCTAAATTCTTTAACTGCCTCCAGCTGAAAAGAACTCAATTCTAAAATAACCTTTTCTCCAGCCTGAAGTTGATCAATAATTGAAATAAAAGGAATTCCAATATTCCCGGCCACTTTAACTGATCTGCCGTCCAAATCGCTCAGCATCGCTCCCAGCATTTCTGTGGTAGTGGTTTTACCGTTTGTCCCGGTAACTCCAATAATTTCGGCATCAGACTGCCTGAAGGCAAATTCAATCTCACTGATCGTTTCAATCCCTTTTTCCCTTGCTTCTTTTAAAACAGCAAGATCATATGGAACCCCGGGACTTAGAATAATTAGATCACTTTTTAAAATTTTATCTCCACTACCCCCGAGATCAAAGGTGATATTTTTACTGTCAACCCGGGCTATTAAAGTTTCCAGTTCTTCTCTAGTTTTTGAGTCCACAACAATAATTTCCAGATTAAATTTTGAAAGATATTTGACAAGTGCCAGTCCAGTTCTTGCACTAAAACCAAAAACTGCCACTTTTTGATAATCTAAACGCAATAACATCTAACTCCTTTAAAATTTATAGTAATTAAAACAGTGAACTCACAGCAAACAGTGATAATACTATCGTAATAATTACAAACCGAAATACAATTTTATTTTCTGCCAGTCCACTTAATTCAAAATGATGATGAATTGGTGTCATCTTAAATACTCTTTTTCCTCCAGTAACTTTAAAATACGGTACCTGAATCATCACTGAAAGAGTTTCTATCACATAAATACCACCGATAATTAGTAAATATATTTCGGCAGCTGTTAAAACTGCTGTTGCCCCCAAAAAACCTCCAATTGCCAGGGAACCAACATCTCCCATAAAGACTGAGGCAGGATTAGCATTAAACCAGAGAAAGGCAGTTGTAGAGCCAGCCATTATTAACATTAAAAGACTGTAATTATTAAGTCCCTGCAAATAAAAGATGGCCGCAAAAGCAGCTGAAACAACAGCAGTCACACCTGCTGCCAGACCGTCCAGCCCATCTGTTAAATTAACAGCATTGGAACTTCCTATAACAACGATAAAAGCCAGGATGAATTTAAAAACCTCTCCCGTTTGGAGATTACCCAAAAAAGGAATTATTATACTGTGCTGTTTAACAACAAAAACTGCAGTTACTGCAGTTACTAAAGCTGCAGCTGTCTGTAAAATAATTTTCTGCCAGGCCTTCAACCCTAAAGAACGCTCAAACTTAATTTTTAAAAAGTCATCTAAAAAACCTGTTAAAGCCATGATAAAAGTTGACAGCAGCAGGGCAGTATATTCGATATTCAGCGGTACAAAAAAAAATGAGAGAATCAAAAAAACTGAGATAATTAAAAGCCCACCCATAGTTGGTATTCCAGCCTTTTTAAGGTGGCTTTCCGGTCCATAATCCCGTACCTGCTGACCAAAATTTAATTTTTTTATATAATTGATAAAATAATTTCCACTAAATACAATTATTAATAGTGGCAAAATATATGCTAAAATATATTGCATTTTAAAGCTCCTCAGTTTTTAATGCAGCAGCTATTTCTTCTAAATGATTGGCGCGCGATCCTTTTATTAAAATTAAATCGCCCTTATTAATTGCAGCTGCAAGAAATTCAACACATTCTTGATTATTTTCTAAAGTAATAATTCTATCTGACGGCATCTTCTTACCTGCACCAGCCGCAATTTCTCTAGCTTCTGAACCTATTGTTACTAGCAGATCAACACCTTTTTTAGCTGCATAAAGCCCAACCTCACGATGTTTAGCCTGACTTTGCTCTCCCAACTCCAGCATTGAAGCTAAAACAGCTATTGTTCTCTTAGATTGATGGCCCATTAAAACATCAAGAGCTGCCTTTACTGCCAGGGGATTAGCATTATAGCTGTCATTAATTATTCTCACCCCTGATTTTAATTCAATAAACTCCATTCGGTTTGAAGAAAATTCAGCCTGATCTAATCCCTGCTGAACTTCAGCAGAACTGAGTCCATTCTCTAAACCGGTTATAACAGCAGCCATTGCATTATAAATATTGTGTTTTCCAGCTTTATAAAATTTAAAAGAATGATTTTTATTTTTATATCTAATCTTAAAATTTAAAATCTCATTTTTACTGTCAAAATTATACTCTAAAGTCTGCAGATCAGCACCCTTTTCAAAACCAAAATATATCACTTCTGCAGTCGTTTCTTTTCCCATTTTTCTGGTATAAAGATTATCATAATTTAAAATCGCTTTATTTGAAGATTTAAGCTGATCGATCAGCTCTTTTTTTGCTCGTGCAATGTTTTCTAAACTTCCCAGCTGCTTTAAATGTGCTTCGGCTACATTTGTAACAATACCGATATCTGGTTCTGCAATTTCTGCCAGCAGTTTAATTTCTCCCAGAGCACTCATCCCCATTTCAAGAACAGCAAAATCTTCTGCAGCTGTTAATCTCAATAGAGTTAAAGGTAGTCCAATATGATTATTATAATTACCTTCTGTTTTTAAACAGCTGTATTTTTGCTTCAAGACTGAATAAATTAAGTCTTTAGTAGTAGTTTTACCTGCACTACCTGTAACAGCAATCACTTTTAAGTCAGCAAACGACTTTCTATAATTATGAGCAATATCCTGCAGAGCTCTGGTAGTATCATCAACTTTTAAAATGGCTGTATCAGAAGCTTTAATAAAATCGTCCTCTATTTCCCGATCAACAATTACTGCTCCAGCTCCATTTTTCACTGCCTCTGATAGATAAAGATGTCCATCCTGATTTTCACCAATAATTGCTATAAACAAATAATTATCTTTAACTTCTCTGCTGTCAATAACAATTTCTTCAATTATCTCAGCTGTATTTCCCTGCAGCAGTTCTGCGCCAGAAAAATCAATTATCTCAGCTAAATTTAAATTTTGCATTTAAATCCCTTTCAATGCTGAAACCGCCTCATATGCTACCTGACGGTCATCCAGCTCTATTTTTTTATTATTTAAAATTTGATACTGCTCATGACCTCTACCCAGCAGCATGACAAGATCATCTTCTTCAGCAATTTCAACTGCTCTTTGTATTGCCTGTTTTCGATCCGCAATAATTTCGTAATCAGCAAAACTTTCACTAAAACCTGATTTGATTTCAGTAAATATTTTTTCTGGATCCTCACTGCGAGGATTATCATTGCTTACAATTGTATAGTCTGCATATTTTTCTGCCAATTCGGCCATAGCAGGCCTTTTACTCCGATCTCGATCACCACCACAACCAAATAGCACAATTAATCTGTTTTTGTCCATGGCCGCAGCAGTTTCCAAAACATTCTTCATTCCATCCGGAGTATGGGCGTAATCAACAACAATTTGAAAATTTTGGCCGGCATTGATAATTTCAAAACGCCCCGGGACAGAATCAATCTCAGCCAGAGCTTTTTCTATACTCACCGCTTCAACTCCCAGCAAATTGGCTGTCAGTATTGAAGCAAGAGAATTATAAATATTAAATATCCCACCCAGTCTTAATTTGAAAAGAGACTCTATTCTGCCACCACTTTTATATTCCATACCTCTTTGATGAAGTTTAAAATCTTTTGTATATAAATCAGCAACTTCAGAATCCAAACTATAAAAATACTTCTGGCCGCCAGATTTTTCTTTAATATAATCGGCATTTGAATCATCAAGATTGATTACTGCAAATTTATCCTGAGAAAGATGAGAAAATAACCTTGACTTAACTTCACGATAATTTTCCAGTGTTTTATGATAATCTAAATGTTCAGGACTTATATTGGTAAAAACCGCAGCCTCAAATTTCATTCCTGCAACCCGATATAAATCCAGAGCATGAGAGGAAACCTCCATAACTCCATATTTTACCCCTTCTTCTCTCATTTGAGCAAAATATCTATATAAATCAATTGATTCTGGAGTTGTTCTACTTGAAGCGAGTTCCTGATCTCCAATTATATTTTTAATTGTTCCAAATAAAGCAGCTTTTCCAGCCGCCTCTTTTAAAATATTATATAATAAATAAGAAGTAGTTGTTTTACCATTGGTTCCAGTAATTCCAACCAGTTTAATTTCGCTGAGTGGATCTTCAAAAAAATTCTTCCCCAGTTCAGCCATAGTCTTTCTGCTGTTATTCACTTTAATATAAGTAATACCACTCTCGTATTGAGGAATATCTTTTTCAGTTATAATAGCTGTGGCCCCATTTTTAATGGCCTGAGTGATAAACTGATGACCATCCACTTCAAAACCACTGATAGCAATAAACATATTATCTTTTTCTACTTCTCTTGAATCATATTTTAATTCAGTAATTGTTTTGTTTAAACTGCCCTTTTTTAATTCAAAATCTATATTTTTTAGTAATTTTTTTAACTCCATATTTATTAACCTCCAAAATCCAGATC
The DNA here is from genome assembly GCF_003070835.1 of Halanaerobium sp. NCBI lineage: Bacteria > Bacillati > Bacillota > Clostridia > Halanaerobiales > Halanaerobiaceae > Halanaerobium > Halanaerobium sp. The sequence continues at coordinate 8,226 of NZ_QBLR01000118.1, forward strand.
TCAATTTTAAACTAACGGAGTTTTAAATTTATTTGATTTGTAGTTTTAATTCTCCTGCCTGGATAAACTGATTGTCCAATCACTTTACCTGAACCAGACAATGAAACTTTTAAACCTTTTTGTTCTGCCAGTTTTACTGCATCATTTCCCTGCAGACCTCTAAAATCTGGTACTGCAATTAAGATTTCCTCTTTAGCTTCTTTTTTACTAAAGAGCCAGACAGTAGAATTGTAATTGCTTTTTATACCGGCAACAGGAAGTTGAGCTTTTACTATCTCTCCATCTCCAATTAGTTTAACATTAAATCCTTTTTCTCTCAAACTACTTTCAGCACTCAAAAAGCTTTCGCCTATTAAATTAGGTATCTCAATTTCCTGATCATTGTTTTGATAAGAAAATTGATCTTTAGTGTTAGGTTTAATATTTAAATAATTTAAAATATTAGCTGTTAGGTTTTTAAAAACAGGAGCAGCTGTCTGACTGCCGTAATATGTTTCACCTTTGATATCATATAAAATAGTTAGGACGACTAAATCCCTATCACCTGCAGGTACTATTCCAATAAAGGAAGAATCATAAATATCCTCATTATAGTGTTTGGCTGTACCGGTCTTTCCGCCAATTTCGTAACCCTCAATTGCTGCTTGAGTACCGGTGCCGCTTTCTACCACCTGTTTTAATAATTCTTTTGTCTTATCTGCAGTACTCTTTGAAATAACCTGTCTAATAATCTGAGGTTCGTTGATGATATTTTCAGACCTGCTTCCTGTATCCACTTTTTTAACAAGCCTGGGTTGCATTAATTTTCCTCCGTTGGCAACTGAAGAAACAGCTGCTGCAAGCTGAATCGGTGTTACAGAAATCCCATGACCAAAAGAAAAAGTTGCCAGCTCCACCGGACCAATTCTATCATATTCTGGAATAATTCCCCTGGCTTCAGCCGGAAGTCGGATTCCAGTCTGTTCGCCAAAACCAAAGGCTTTGATGTAGGAATAAAAAGTTTCTTTATCCATTTTTAGTCCAACTTCTACAAAACCGGGATTACAGGAGTTTTTAACAACTTCAGCAAAGGTCTGACTTCTATGACCACTATTGCTCCAGCAGTTAATTTTCTCATTTTCTACATAGATATGTCCAGGGTCTGTTAAAATATCATTTTCAGTTATTACTCCCTCTTCTAAAGCAGCTGCTGCCGTTATGATCTTAAAAGTTGATCCAGGTTCAAAAACATCACTGATCGCTCGATTACGCCAACTTTTTTCTGGATAATCCTCAAACTGATTTGGATTATAAAGAGGGGTATTTGCCATAGCAAGTAGATCACCATTGGATGAGTCCATAACTATTACTGAGCCACCAGAAAAATCAAACTTCTCAGCAGCATTTTTCAGTTCTTTTTCTGCCATATATTGAATTACTTCGTCTATTGTTAGATGAACATTATATCCGTCTCTCCCAGGTACAGCTTCTCGAACCCCATTGGGAATAGTTTTACCCTGAGCATCTCTTTCGATGATCATTTTCCCTGCTTTACCGCTTAAATAATTATTATAAGATAACTCCAGGCCACTTAGACCATTATTATCCACACCCGTAAACCCAATTATATGAGAAGCAAGTTTTCCCGCTGGATAATATCTTTTACTTTCTTCAGTAAATGTAATTCCCTTTAAGTTTTTTGCTTCAATCTGCTTATACAACTCATTACTAACTTTTCTCTGTAAAAAAATTGCAGCAGCATCTGAGGTAATCCTTCTATAAATTGTATTATAACTAATATCCAGCAGCTCAGTCAGTTCTGCAGCTGTTTTATTGGGATTAATAATATTATCCGGCAGAGCAACTACAGTCTTAGCTGGTAGGCTGACTGCAAGTTTCCTGCCGGTATTATCATAGATTATTCCTCTTTCTGAGTTAACCACAAACTCCTTTATTCTCTGATTTAAGGCTTTGTGTCCAAAATGTCCTTGGCTTAAATAGTAATATAAATATTATTGCGAAATAGAATATTATTCTATTTTTTTTACTTTCTTCAAATTGCTGCAAATTTAATCCTCCTACTCAAGTGATTCAGCCTGAACGGTAGTAACTTCTTTTACT
>NZ_QBLR01000119.1:0-10306 GCF_003070835.1 Halanaerobium sp.
CTCAGGGGGAGGGATTCCTGCATTTTATGCAGATTCCTAACCTGACAATTATGATAACTATTAATATTTTTAAAAAAACTATTAGATTTGACGTAACGAATATTATAAATGGAGGAAATGATAATGAAAAAGAAAATTATAACAATTATGCTGACACTGCTTCTGGCTTTTAGTTTAACAGCATTTACAGCCGGAGCAGAAGAGACAATAACTTATGAATCAGAAAATGGTCCGATTGAGGTTCCTGCTAATCCTGAGAGAGTAATAGTGCTTTCTTCTTTTACTGGTAATGTTTTAGCACTTGATGTAAATCTTGTGGGAGTAGATTCCTGGTCTAAAAATAATCCTAATTATGATCTGAAAGGTATTCCTGCAGTAACAGATGATAATCTAGAAAAAATTCTGGAATTAAATCCCGATTTGATTATTGGCCTTTCTAACATAAAAAATATTGACCGTTTAAGTCAAATAGCTCCAACCGTTACTTATACATACGGTAAACTTGGTTATTTGGAACAGCACCTTGAAATTGCTAAGTTATTAAATAAAGAAGAGGAAGCAAGAGAGTGGATTGCAGATTTCAAAAGCCGTGCAGAAGCTGCTGGCGAGAAAATTAAAGATAAGATCGGGGAAGATGCAACAGTAACAGTTATTGAAAATTTTAATAAAGAATTATATGTTTTTGGAGATAACTGGGCTAGAGGGACTGAAATTCTTTATCAGGAAATGGAACTTGAAATGCCTGAACGGGTTAAGGAACTTGCTTTAGAAGATGGTTTCCATGCTCTCTCATATGAAGTTCTACCTGAAATAGTTGGTGATTACCTAATTATTTCTAAAAATACTGAAACTGACACATCATTCCAGGAAACAGAGACCTATCAGAATATCCCTGCTGTAGAAAATGGGAGAGTCTTTGAGGCAGATGCCACCAAATTTTATTTTAATGATCCAATTACTTTAGAATATCAGCTGCAGTTTTTTATAGATAACTTTTTAAACTAACTGTAGTTTTATAAAAAGTCTGTTATTGAATCTGAAATTTTATTATTAAAGAGGGTTTTTTATGATTAAGAATGCAAAAAAAAATGAAATCAAAAAGAAGCTAGAATTTAAATATATTTTAGCAGCAAGTTTAGCAGTTCTGTTAATGTCATTTTTAACTGCAGTGGCAGTGGGCGCAGCTGAAGTATCTTTAAGTCAGGTCTGGCAGGCTTTAACTTTTAGCGGGAGCTCAGATAAAATTATCATGCTTCAAGAAATTAGAATTCCCAGAACCACAGCGGCTGTGGTTGTTGGTGCAGCTTTAGCTGCTGCTGGAGCTATTATGCAGGGGATGACCAAAAATCCTCTTGCCGACCCCGGTTTATTCGGCCTGACAGCAGGAGCAAATGCTGCTTTAGCCTTTTCTTTAGCAATTTTCCCTACCCTTAATTATTTTGGAACTATGCTGTCTAGCTTTTTAGGAGCAGCTCTGGGAGCTGGACTGGTATTTGGAATTGCATCAATAAATAAAAGAGGATTTTCTCCTTTTAGAATAGTTCTTGCTGGTTCTGCAGTTTCTACTTTTCTTTATGCTGTTGCAGAAGGGGTTGGAATCTACTTTCAGATTTCTAAAGATGTTTCAATGTGGACAGCAGGAGGCCTGGTTGGTGTCAGTTGGTTACAGCTTAAGTTAATTGCACCATTTGTGCTGCTAAGTCTTGCTGCAGCTTTTTTTCTTTCCAGGCAGCTGACAATTTTAAGCTTAAGAGAAGAAATTGCAGTTGGTCTTGGTCAGAAAGTTTTTAGAACCAAAATATTTTTATTTTTGATTATTATTACCTTAACTGGACTTTCAGTTGCTCTGGTTGGCAATATTGTCTTTTTAGGTTTAATGATCCCACATCTTGTTAGAGCAGTTGCCGGCAGAGATTATCGTTTTATCCTTCCCCTGTCTGCAGTTTTTGGTGCTATATTTATGCTGCTAGCAGATCTTTTGGGGAGAACAATTAATGCTCCTTATGAGACACCTGTGGTAGCGATTATTGCTATGCTGGGACTGCCGTTCTTTTTGATGATTGTTAATAGAGGGAGAAGCGATTTTTAATGTTTAAGCCTGAAATTATAAAAAAACAGAAGATAATAATTTTTAGCCTAATGATCTTAATTGTCCTAACATCACTGCTTAACCTGGTATTTGGAAATTCTATTCTAACATTAGATAGAATAATTCCGGTACTTCTTGGTCAGGGCGAGTTTAATGAAAACTTTATTCTTTTTTCTATTCGTCTGCCCCGTCTTTTAATTACGCTTATGGCAGGTATGGCTTTAGCACTTTCCGGTTCAATACTGCAGGGACTGACCCGAAATGATCTCGCTGATCCGGGAATAATTGGTATCAACTCAGGAGCAGGTTTTGCAGTTGCCTTATTTTTTCTTTATTTTCCTGTAGAGGCAGGTAAGTTTATCTATTTTTTGCCTTTAGCGGCATTTGGAGGGGCATTAATAACTGCCATTTTAATTTATCTTTTCTCTTATGACAAGAATAGTGGTATTAAACCTATTAAGTTAATTTTAGTTGGAGTTGGATTTTCTACTGCCTTATCAGGAGCCATGATGGTCTTGATTTCTTCTGCAGATAGAGCAAAAGTAGAGTTTATTTCACGCTGGCTGGCTGGAGATATTTGGGGTACTGATTGTCCCTTTGTGCTGGCCCTGCTTCCCTGGTTATTAATTTTACTGCCGGCAGCATTGTATAAGGCAAATCGATTAAATATTCTGGCACTGGGTCACAGTGTGGCAGTTGGAGTCGGAATGAAGGTAAAAAGAGAGCAGGCAATTTTACTTATAATTGCGGTAGGTCTGGCAGCTGCAGCGGTCTCAGTGACAGGTGGAATTGCATTTGTTGGTTTAATGGCACCACATATTGCTAAAACTTTAGTTGGTAAGAGAAACCAGCTCTTTATTCCAGTAGCTGTTCTAACTGGTGGCTGGCTTCTTTTAGCAGCAGATACAATAGGTACAAATATATTTCAACCACAGGGTATTGCAGCTGGAATTATGGTTGCAGTAATTGGTGCTCCCTATTTTGTTTATTTAATTGCCAAAAAATAAAAATTTAAAAATTACATCTTTGATATGGTGTTTTTAATTTAATAAGCTGCAGCTTTTTAAAACTGCAGCTTATTTTTTAGGTTATTTTAATTAGTTATATTAAAAATATTTTCTTGTTTTATTGGCTATTTTGACCAGGGTTAGCATTACAGGAACCTCAACTAGAACTCCAACTACTGTCGCCAGAGCGGCACCTGACTGCAGACCAAAAACTGAGATAGCTGTTGCTACAGCCAGCTCAAAAAAGTTGCTGGCTCCAATCATTCCTGCCGGTGCAGCTACAGAGTGATTGATATTCCAGAGTTTGGACCAGCCATAAGCTATTATAAAAATGAAGAAAGTCTGAATGGTCAGTGGAACAGCAATTAAGAGAATATGGAAGGGATTATTTAAAATTACATCTCCCTGAAATGAAAAGAGTATAATTAAAGTTAAAAGCAGACCGATTACAGTAAGCTCACTTAAGTTTTTAAGAAAAATCTCTTCAAACCATTCTTTTCCTTTGTGTTTAAGTAAGTATTTCCGGGACAGATAGCCTGCTGTCAGCGGAATAACAATATATAAAATCACTGAGAGTAAAATTGTATCCCAGGGAACAGTTAAATTATTTAAGCCTAATAGAAACATAACCAGCGGAGCATAGGCAAAGATCAGGACCAGGTCATTGATTGAAACCTGAATTAAGGTGTAAGCTGGATCTCCATCAGTTAGATAGCTCCAGACAAAAACCATGGCTGTACAGGGTGCAGCTCCGAGCAGTATTGCTCCTGCAACATACTCCTGGGCCAGTCCGGCAGGGATTAAGTTTTTAAAGATCACCTGCAGAAACAGCCAGGCGAAAAAGTACATCGTAAAAGGTTTGATCAGCCAGTTGCTGACCAGGGTGACAGTTAATCCTTTTGGCTTTTTACCAGCTTCAAAAATAGAGCTGAAATCAATCTGGACCATCATGGGATAGATCATAAACCAGATTAAAATAGCAACAGGAATAGAAACCTGGGCGTATTCGAATTTGCTTAAGGTATTTGGAAAGGCTGGCCATAATCTGCCGACAGCTACCCCAATAATAATGCAGAGTCCAACCCAGATGCTTAAATATTTTTCAAAAATACTTAAAGAATTGTCATCATCTTTCACTTCAATTTCTGTTTTAGAATTTTCTTTTTTTAATTTATCACTCATAATAACCCCTCACTTTATATTAATAGATTCGGTTTTAATCATATGCCTGCTTAAAAAATAGAATAGCAGCTCAAACGAACAGACTAAGCTTAAACTGCTATTCTTATTTAATTAGATTTCATCATTCTTTACTTTTTCAATCAGCTCTTTAACTTTCTGATCAATAATTTCTCTTGTTTCTCTAAAAACTTCCATTGGGTGACCTGCCGGATCATCTAAGCCCCAGTCTTCTCTAAATTTACAGGGTATGTAAGGACATTCAACACCACAGCCCATTGTAATTAAAATATCCAGTTCAGAAGGAATCTCTTCCAGTAATTTTGGATAATGATCACTGATATCTATCCCAACTTCATCCATCGCTTTAACAGCGTTTGGCTTAACCTCTGGAGATGGATCAGTACCTGCACTGTAAACTTCTAAAATATCACCAGCATATTCTCTTGCAAAACCTTCTGCCATCTGACTGCGGCAGGAATTACCAACACAAATAAATCCAACTTTATACTTCATTTAATTTCTCTCCTCATAAATAATTATTTTATTTCAAAATTGAATCTTAAAATTACTACTTTGAAAATAGATTACTTTCAGGCAGTGTTTCACAGCTTAAAGAACTATTATTGTATTTTGCCAGTCGTTTTAGGTCCGCTCTGGCATCAGCAAAGTTGTTTAGCTCATCCTCAATTAAAAGTTTTAAAAATTGATGCTCACTCAGCATTTTTTCGTTGAGATGGTAATATATCCACTGAGCTTTTTTTCTGCCTTCAATTAAATTAACCTGCTTTAATTTGGCCAGATGTCTGGAAGCATTGGACTGATTAACCTGCATAATATTTTCTAATTCACAGACACAGAGTTCACTTTTAGCTAAAAGATTTAAAATCCTGATTCGGTTTTCATGGGCCAGAGCCTTTAAGACCTCAATAATCTCCACTTTAAGACCTCCTATATTCGAATATTCGATTTTAATCATATTTAAATTATATTTGTATTTTTTTAGATAGTCAAGTCATTTTCAATAATTTAAAATTTATTTTACATAGAGCTTAAGAGTTGAATTTCGATTGTTAAAGTCAATACTGATAAAAAATGATGTTTTTGTAACAATTAACCTAAATCGTAATCTATTAAATTAAAATTATAAAAGGGGTGTTAATTATGAAGGCAATAGTTATTGAGCATTATGGAGATGAAGAAGAATTAAAAGAAAATGAATTAGCGAAACCTGAACCAGAGGCTGATGAAGTTTTAATTGAAATCAAGGCGGCAGCTGTTAATCCAATCGATTGGAAATTAAGATATGGTTATCTTAAAGAAAAATTTCCCTTTGAATTTCCTATAGTCTTAGGCTGGGATGCAGCTGGAATAATCGAAAAAGTAGGAGAAAATGTAGATGCTTTTCAAAAAGGTGATCGAGTTTTTGTTAGACCAGAGCTTACAAATCGCGGTACTTATGCTGAATATACTACAGCAAAAGCGGAACTCGTTGCAAAGATTCCAGATAATATTAATTTCAAAGAGGCAGCTGCAGTTCCCCTAGCAGGCTTAACTGCTTATCAAACTCTTGTGGATGTTGGGAACTTGGACTCAGGTGAGAAAGTATTGATTCATGCTGGTGCCGGAGGGGTTGGTAATTTTGCCATTCAAATTGCTAAAAATCTGGGAGCCTATGTTGCAACAACTGCAAGCACTAAAAATGTAGAGTTTTTAAAATCTCTGGGAGCTGATGAGGTAATTGATTATACAAAAGATGATTTTTCTCAGGAGTTAGAAGATTATGATCTAGTTGTTGATACTCTTGGCGGAGAAGTACAGGAGAGAAGTTTTGATGTCCTCAAGAAGGGCGGTAAGCTGGTCTCGATTGTTAAAGAGCCTGATCAGGAAAAAACAGAAAAACTTGGTGTTGAAGCTAAGTTTCACTGGTTAATACCGGATGGGAAAGAACTTGCCTCACTGGCTGAAATGATGAAAAAGGAGAACCTAAAGCCTGTAGTAGGTACAGTATTTCCGTTTACAGCCCAGGGCTTGAAAGACGCTCATGAGCTCAGTGAAACCCATCATGCTAGAGGGAAAATTGTTATAAAAATTGATCAATAACTTAGTAAGTGGTCAGGAAAATTATTATCTTAGATTTAATGAAATTGAAGGAATACCTCTTTTTTAGATGAATTATAGTAAATATAAAATAAATTATTTAACTTAAAAAGAATTATTAATTTCATCTAAAACCAAATTAATTTATTGCGGGAGGTAATTATCATGGCTGGATTAATGTCAGGAAAAAAAGGAATAATTATGGGGGTAGCAAATAATAAATCTATCGCCTGGGAGACTGCAGAGAGATTAAAGTCAGAGGGAGCAGAACTTATTTTTACCTATCAGAATGAAAAAATTGGAGAAAAGGTTATTCCTTTATTTAAAGAAATTGGAGCCAAAAGCTATCACAGTTTAGATATCACAGATGACCAGGAATTCGAAGAAGTTTTTAAAAAGATTGGAGAAGACTTTGGAGGTCAAATAGATTTTATAGTCCACGCAATTGCCGGTGGTCCTAACAAAAAGGATTTAAAAGGGAAATATATGGATACTGATCGCAGTAGTTTTCTGCGCAGTATGGAAATAAGTGTTTACTCTTATGTTAAAGCTCTTCAGCTGGCTTATCCTTTTATGAAAGAAAAAGGAGGAGCAGCAGTTACCCTGACCTATTATGGAGGAGAAAAGGTGATTCCTAATTATAATGTTATGGGAGTTGCCAAGGCTGCACTGGAATCTTCAGTTAAATACCTGGCTGCAGATCTAGGTCGGGACAATATTAGAGTTAATGCCCTTTCACCAGGGCCAATTTTAACCAGAGCTGCCAGCGGTATTTCTGATTTTAGAGCTTTAATGAAAAATTTCAAAGATAAATCTCCTATGGGAAGATTAGTTGAGCAGAAAGAAGTTGCAGCAAGTGCCCTTTATCTGCTCAGTGATCTGTCCAGCATGGTAACCGGAGAGATTCTTCATGTAGATGGTGGTTATCATACCCAGGGATAGTATTTTTAATATAAAAAAAATATTCACTTAAAGAAAGTTTCAAAAGAAGCTAAATTAAAATAGAAATGAGGGGGAGATACTGATGGCTTATTTAATCTTTAAAACTATAATTTCAGCAGTTATAATTGTAGCTGTGTCAGAAGTTTCTAAAAGAAGTTCACTTTTGGGAGCAATTTTAGCTTCGCTTCCCCTGGTTTCTTATCTGGGAATCATCTGGCTTTATATAGATACTGAGAGTAAAACTCAGGTAGCTCAGTTATCAAGAAATGTTTTCTGGATGGTTATCCCCTCATTATCGTTTTTTATAGTCCTGCCGTTATTATTAAAGACTGAACTAAATTTTTATCTTTCATTAGCTATTTCAACAGTAATTATGATTGCTGTATATTTTGGAATGGTATTTATACTTCATAAATTTGGGGTAAATGTTTAGTATATTAGATGAAGTAGTGAAATTGTATTAGTAAAAAATTTAACATAAATTATGATACTTATTATCTACAATAAATATCAAGCTGATGATTTTGAAAAATTAATGGTGGTGGTTCTTATTTTTAATTTAGTTGAAACTTCATTAACTTTTCTGGTAATTACACTGGGGACTTTAGTTCACGGAATAGCTGGTTTTGGAGTGGCCCAAGTATCAATGGGTTTGATGCCTTTATTTAGAAGTCCAACTTCTGCCTCAATAAATTAAATTATTTTAAAAGAGGAAATAATTGGAGGTAATTTTAATGACTCAAAATTTTACTCTACTGCAGGTTAATGATACACACTCTTATTTAGAAAGCCATCCAGAATTATTTTGAAATGGTGAGCAGGCAGAATATCGAAAAGCTGGTGGTTATGCTCGAATCAAGACCCTGATTAAAAAAATTAAATCTGAAGAAAATGGGATTTGAAGGTATGACTGCTCATTGGGAATTTGGTTATGGTCCAGAAAATTTTTTGGAAATTACAGAAGAACTTAATTATCCAATGTTGGCGATTAATATCTATGATGAGAAAAGTGATGAGTTATTATTTGACCCCTATTTAGTAAAAGAATATGGAAATCTGAAAGTGGGAGTTATTGGGATTGCAGCTACTATTATTGATAAAGTAATGCCTGACTGGTTTAGTGAAGGGATATATTTGACTCTTGGTAATGAAGAACTTCCTACTTATATTGAGGAACTGAAAGAAAAAGATGTTGATGTGATAGTAGTTTTATCACATCTTGGTTTTCCTCAGGAGATCAAATTGGCAGAAGAGGTGGACGGAATTGATGTACTTTTAAGTGGACATATACATAATAGAGTCCATAAACCAGCTGTTGTTAATGACACAATTATTATTCAGTCAGGCTGTCATGGTTCATTTGTAGGCAGGCTTGATCTGGAAGTAGAAAATAAGAAGGTGGTAGATTTTAAGCATCAGCTTCTTACTGTTGAGGAAAATATAAAAGAAGATGAAGAAGTAAAGAGTGAGGTTGAAAAGGTTATGGCACCTCATCGGGAAAAACTGAGTGAGATTTTAGGATACACAGAGATACCTCTCCATCGTAATCTAGTTTTGGAATCAACGATGGATTATTATGGTATTGCTGTTTTTGGAATAACCACTGCAGTTGCCGGAGGAACTATTAGAGATGTTTTAATTAATAAGGATTTACCGGACATTAAGTTTTCCTGATCAGAAAATGAGGAATGAAAGTGTAGAAAACTTAAAAAAGATGGGCTATAAAGTTATTGAAAAAGATAATGACATATTTACAGAAGATTCAGCCGGTAATTCTATTAAATTAGTTATTTGATTTCTATGGCTTAACTTGGGAAGACAACTATTAAAGATATTATTGATTCTGATATCAAACAAAGAAAGGATTTGATCTGATGAATAAGCCAAAGATCGAAATCTATACCAAAAGCTGGTGCCCTTACTGTAGAAGAGCAAAGGCAATGTTAAAAAGTCTGGGGCTTGATTATACTGATTATGATATTACAGATAATGAAGAGCTGCAGCAGGAGATGGTGGAGCGGAGCGGCAAAAAAACCATACCACACCAGATCTAATGCAGGATTTTTTAAAACATCTTAGGAACTATAAGATTTACACACTTTTTGGAGAGGAAATTACAGATATTAACCCTCAGGAAGAAGGGCATATTCTGCTTACAAAAAGTGAAAAAGAAATTAAGACTAGAGCTGTTTTAATAGCTGCTGGAACTAAAAAGAGGCAGCTTGGAATTTCAGGAGAACATCAGCTAAAAGATAAGGGTGTTAGTTACTGTGCCACCTGTGATGGTTATATTTATGAAAATCAGCCGGTTGCTGTAGTTGGCGGAGGTAATTCTGGACTGGAAGCAGCGCTTGATATGGCAAAGATAGCGACTGAAGTTTATTTGATAATTAGAGGAGAACAGCTATCAGGTGACAAAAGTCTGCAGGATAAGGTAAATGACTCAGATAAAATTGAAGTCTGTAAATCATATCAGACAACTGAGATTAAAGGTGAGCAAAAAGTTGAATCTATAAGAATTAAAAATTTAAACACAGGTAAAGAACGCGAGCTTAATGTTAAAGCAATTTTTATTGAAATTGGTTTAATCCCCAATACAGGTTTTATTTGTGAAGATCTTAAAATTAATCAGGTTAATGAGATTATTATTGATCAAAATAATCAGACAAGCATTGAAGGGATTTTTGCTGCCGGAGATGTAACAGATATTAAAGACAAACAGATTATTATTTCTGCTGCAGAAGGTGCTAAGGCTGCCCTGAGAGCCAATGAATATTTAAGTTAATAAGAAAATGATTGAAATGAAGTAGAATATAGAAATAAAGCAATCAAATGCCAGGCATATTGTCTGGTGGTTTTTTTTATTTTCGTCGCTAAATATATTCAACCACTTAAAGAAGGATTCTTTTTTTGTTTTAAAAAAGTATTAAATTTAAACAACTTGTGCATTACTTCAAAAAATGATTAATTGCATTAATAGTATATATGA
>NZ_QBLR01000007.1:0-43877 GCF_003070835.1 Halanaerobium sp.
TCTTTAATTTCCTGAGTATTACCTGAGGTCTCACCTTTATGCCATAATACCTGGCGAGAGCGGCTGTAAAAAACTGTTTCACCCTTTTCTAAACTCAAGTTAAGTGACTCTTCATTAACATAAGCTACCATCAGCACATCTTTAGTCTGATAATCTTGAACAATAGCAGGCATTAATCCCTGCTCATTATATTTGAAATCAATCTCTTCTATTTTTTCAATTACTTCTAACACTCAACCACCTATCCTTTCTACATTAAAATATTTAAACTCTATTTAAATCTAAATTTCTATAAGCACTTAATCTTTATTTTCTTTTTTCAATTCTAACCGGTATTTCTGCTTTCACCAGCTCAGATTTGACATCCCTAATAGCAATTTCTCCAAAGTGAAAAATGGAAGCTGCTAATGCTGCATCGGCTCCTGTTTTCTTAAATACATCAATAAAATGCTGAATACTGCCGGCACCACCGGAAGCAATCACTGGAATATTAACTGCATCTGTCACAGCTTTTAACATTTCCAGATCAAAACCATCTTTGGTTCCATCAGAATTAATGCTGGTCAGCAAAATTTCTCCTGCTCCCAGCTTTTCCAGTTCTTTGACCCATTCAATTAAATCAATTCCAGTTTCTTTACTGCCTCCGTGAACAAAAATTTCCCAGCCCGCACCAGAATCTCTTTTAGCTGCATCAACAGCTCCGACAATGCACTGTGAACCAAATTTAAGTGCACCTTCGCGAACCAGATCTGGATTTTTGACTGCAGCCGAATTTATTGAAACCTTATCCGCTCCTGCTCTTAAAATAAACTGCATATCTTCTACTGTTCTGATTCCACCACCAACTGTCAGCGGAATAAAAACTTGGGCCGCAACCTTTTCAACCAACTTAGCTAGTGTTTTACGCTTTTCCTTGGTTGCGGTAATATCTAGAAAAACAAGCTCATCTGCACCTAAGTCGTTATATTCTTTAGCAGACTCTACCGGATCACCAGCATCTCTTAACTCAACAAAATTTACACCTTTAACCACCCTGCCGTCTTTGATATCCAAACAGGGGATAATTCTTTTTTTAAGCATTTTTTTCACCCAGCTTTGTTAAAACTTCTTCTAAATCTACTTTATTCTGATAAATAGCCTGGCCTGTAATTGCTCCATAAAAATCTGCTGCTGCTAAATCATATAAATCCTGATTGGAGCTGATTCCACCTGAAGCAATTATATTTAAACTAGTTTCTTTTTTTAATTTTTTTAAACCTACAAAATCTGGTCCACTGAGCATACCGTCACGACCTATATCAGTATATAATATATATCTGACCCCCAGAGCTTCCATTTCTTTGGCAAAAGCAAGCATATCTTTTTCACTTGCTTCCAGCCAACCTGAAGTTGCAACTTTACCATCTCGAGCATCTATGCTTACTAAAATACTTTCTGCTCCAAATTCTTCAATTATTTCTGATAGAGTATTAGGATCCTTAACTGCCAAAGTGCCAATAATTGCTCTTTTTACTCCTAGCTCAAGCAGGTGTTTGACATCCTCTTTTTTGCGGATTCCGCCACCGGTCTGAATCTTGAGCTCAGTCTCTGCTGCAATTTTTTTGATTACATTAAAATTTTTGCTTTTACCTGCAGAAGCACCATCTAAATCAACTAAATGAAGCCACTCTGCTCCTTTAGCTGCAAAGTCCTCTGCAATCTGAAGTGGATTCTGGCTGTAAACAGTTTTGCGATCAAAATCTCCCTGCTTCAGCCTGACCACCTCTCCTGCCTTTAGATCAATTGCCGGTAATACTATCATCTATAACAGCTCCCTAAAATTCTCTAAAAGTTTAATTCCATTATCTCCGCTTTTTTCAGGATGAAACTGAAAAGCGATAACATTATCTTTTTTAATAACTGCTGGAACAGTAGTTCCATATCCAACTGTGGCCAGCACCTCATCTGTAACTTCAGCTAACTGATAGGAATGAACAAAATAAAAATGAGGATTTTCGGGCAGGCCATTAAATAATGGATCATTTTTAATTATTTCCAGCTGATTCCAGCCCATATGTGGAATCTTATAGTCCGTCTCCATTTTGATAACATTTCCTTTGAGCAGACTCAGACCAGCTGTTTTTTGATCTTCAAACCCCCACTCAAATAAGAGCTGCATTCCCAGACAGACCCCTAAAAATGGTCTACCTGTGACTACAAATTTTTCTATAAAATCAACAAAATTATTTTCTTTTAATCTTTTCATTGCGCCCGGAAAAGCACCTACACCGGGTAAAACCAGACCTGCATATTTATCTAGATCTGCATTTTTTCCTTCTTCTAAAATAACTGTTTCTTCCCCCACAAATTCAAGAGCCTTTTGAATGCTTTTTAAATTTCCGGCTCCATAATCTATAATAGCAATCATTTAAAGCACACCCTTTGTGGAAGGTATTTTATCTGATTCTATTTTAACTGCCAATTTTAGTGCTCTAGCTAGAGCTTTGAAAACAGCCTCAATCTGATGGTGGCAGTTTTCCCCGTGCAGTATCTCTAAATGAAGTGTAATCCCTGCATTAAAAGCAAAGGCCCGCATGAATTCAACTACCATTTCCGAAGGGAAATCTCCAACTATTTCTCTTGTAAATGGAAGCTCAGTATATAAATATGGACGGCCGCTGATATCAACAACTGCCCTCACCAGTGTTTCATCGAGCGGAACTAGAGCACTGCTGAAACGAGCAATTCCTTTTTTGTTGCCAAGAGCCTTAGCAAAAGCTGTACCTAAAGCAATACCTGTATCTTCTATACTGTGGTGAGTATCAATATGGATATCTCCTTTAACAGAAAGCTCCAGATCAATATTACCGTGCCGGGCAATCTGTTCCAGCATATGATCAAAAAATCCAATTCCAGTTTTAATTTCACTCCTACCTTCTCCATCTAAGTTTACACTTGCAATAATTTCCGTTTCCTTTGTTTTACGCTGCTCTACTGCTACTCGATCTCTACTCATTATAAACCACTCCTAATTTTGCTCTTTAAATTCTGCAAAAGCTTCTAAGACAGCCTCATTTTCTTCTTGACTGCCGACAGTAATTCTAATTGCTGCCGGCTCAGTATCATAAGATCTGATCTTAATTTTTCGCTGATTCAAAATCTTTTTGAATTCGAAAGTCTTTTCACCTTCTATGTAAATAAAATTAGCCATCGAAGGATAAAGCTGCCAGTTTTGATACTGATTCAAATTTTGATAAAGCTTCTGCCGTTCTTTTTTAATAAATTCAATTCTTTCTTTTATAATATCATCATTATCGAGTATTAAACAAGCCAGCAGATCAGTTAAAGAGTTTAAATTATATGGTTTTAATACTTTTTTTAACTCTTCAACTAAAACTTGATTCCCATACAAATAACCAAAACGAATACCGGCCAGCCCAAAAGCCTTAGAGAAAGTTCTAGTCACTGCTAAATTAGGGTAGTCTTTGATATCAGGCATTAGATCAATCTCACTAAAATCTGCATAGGCCTCATCTACTATCACTGGTCCAGCAAAATAATCAGCTAGCTTTAAAATCAGCTCACGTTCAATGATTTCTCCAGTCGGATTATTTGGAGAACAGAGAAAAATTAGTTTGGGTTTCAATTTATCTATTTTAGCTTTAAGTTTCTTAAAATTAAATTCTTCATCTAATGAAATTTCTTCATATTGACCACCGTTTAATTTAGTAAAATATTTATACATCGAAAAAGTTGGAGCTTGTGAAAGTACTAAAT
Source organism: Halanaerobium sp. (assembly GCF_003070835.1). NCBI lineage: Bacteria > Bacillati > Bacillota > Clostridia > Halanaerobiales > Halanaerobiaceae > Halanaerobium > Halanaerobium sp. Next base: position 3,757 of record NZ_QBLR01000007.1, read on the forward strand.
CTCCGGGTTCAACAAAAGTTCTGATCAGCATATCAAGAATTTCATCTGAACCATTACCTGCTATAACTTCTTTGGTGCTTACATCTTTATCCAGCTCTCGGCTTAAATAATCAGCCAGAGTTTGATGCAGGCATTCCGAATAGATTTCTGGATAGCGATTTATATCATACTGATCAAATTTTTTCTTAAATCTTGTTTTAATCTCTTGAGGCAGATCAAAGGGAGATTCATTACCTGAGAGATTTATTTCAACCTCAAAATTTTCTTCTTCTCCATAGTAAGGAGAAATCGCTTTAACTTCTGGCCGCAGCAGCTCTTTTAAGTTTTGCTCTTTTTTATTCAAATTATTACTGCTCATAATTTCCTCCTTTAGTTTTTAACACTTTTGCAACAAAAATCTTTTTTTAAATCAGCTATTTTTTTCTAATCATTTATTTTTGTTTTCTAATCCTAACTGAATTTGCATGAGCGTCAAGTCCTTCTCCTTCTGCTAGACAAATCACATCATTACTTGCTTCTTTAAGTGCCGCTTTACTGTAGTGAATAAAGCCTGAGTACTTAACAAAATCTCGCACAGATAGTGGTGAAAAAAATCTAGCTGTAGAATTAGTAGGCAGTACGTGGTTTGGACCAGCATAATAATCACCTATTGGTTCAGGAGTATATTCTCCTAAAAAGATTGAGCCTGCATTTTCTACTGCCGGCAGCAGCTCAAATGGATTTTTAACTGCCAATTCCAAATGTTCAGGTGCAACTAAATTAATCATTTCCATTGCTGCTTCCGGATTTTTAACTTCAATCATCAAACCAAAATTTTCCAGGGATTCTTTGATAATTTCTTTATTACTCATCTTTTCAATTTGCTTTTCTAGTTCTGCTTCTACTTTTTCAATCAGCTCCGGTGCATCTGTAACCAAAATTGAAGATGCCAGTGGGTCATGTTCAGCCTGACTCATTAAATCAGCTGCTATGTAAGCTGGATTGGATTCTTTTTCTGCCATAATCATAATTTCACTAGGACCAGCAATCATATCTATTTTCACTTGTCCAAAAACCAATTCCTTAGCCATTGAAACATAAATATTACCAGGGCCAACAATAATATCAACACCTGGAATTGTTTCTGTTCCATAGGCAGCTGCAGCTACTGCCTGTGCTCCACCGACCTTAAAGATTCTATCAGCACCTGCAATTTCTGCCGCTGCTAAAATCACCGGACTTACCTTACCCTCTTTGTCAGGAGGAGTAAACATTATAATTTCTTCAACCCCGGCTACTTTAGCTGGAATAACAGTCATTAAAACAGAAGATGGATAGGCTGCCCTGCCTCCCGGTACATAAACTCCTGCTTTTTTAAGCGGCCTACAGACCTGACCGGTAATAATTCCAGGCTTTTTCTGCTTCTGCCAGGATTTATCCTTTTGTTCAGCATGAAATTCTTCTATATTAGCAGCTGCATTTTTTAAAGCTTCTATAAAATCAGCATCAACTTCTTTTAAAGCAGCTCTAATTTCTATCTCAGTTACTTCTAGTTCTGAAGCTTCAAATTCAATGCCATCAAAACGAGCTGTATAATCTAAAACTGCCTGATCTCCACTTTCTCTTACCCTCTTAAGTATATCTGCGGCAACATCTCTATATTTCGCTAAGTTATCACCGGATCGACTATCTAGTAATTCTTTAACTTGTTCAACATTTTTTCGGCCATCTTTGATTCTTTTAATCTTAAGCATTATTACCATCTCCATTAACTACTTTATCTAAAGCTTCAATAATAATTTCAATTTCTTTTTGTCTTGTTTTCATACTTACTTTATTCACAATCAAACGTGCAGATAAATCTCTAATACTCTCATAAACAACAAGTCCATTCTCTTTTAAGGTTCTGCCTGTTTCTACAATATCTAAAATAGTATCAGCAAGTCCGGTCAATGGAGCCAGTTCAATTGATCCATTTAGTTTAATTATTTCTACTGGTTCACCTTTATTTCTGAAATACCGACGAGTGAAATCAGGATATTTAGTCGCAACTTTTCTCTCCAGTAAGCTATCTTTCCGATCTGGTAGTCCTGCTAATGCAAATTCACAGACCCCATATTTTAAATCTAAAACCTCATAAAGATCACGATTTTCTTCTAATAATGTATCTTTACCTACTATTCCTAAATCAGCTGTACCATATTCTACATAAATTGGTACATCCGCTGGTTTTACAAGTATAATCTCTAGTTTTTCACTTTCTATTTCAAAAATCAATTTGCGTGATTTTAGCATTTTCTCAGGTAAATCATAATCAGCCTGGCGGAAGAGCTTAACTGCTTCTTTAGCCAGTCTTCCTTTAGCCATGGCAATACAGAGATTATCCATTATTCCCACTCCTCTATTTTATTTAAAATAAGATACTCCAATGCTTCCTTCTTATTTTTTTGAATTATAGCTTCTTCTCCATTATTTTTTCTTAATTCTAATTCATCAACTTTTAGGTAAATCTTATAATCCACCTGCTGAAAATCTATATATTCTCTATCAGCCCTATTATATACTTCTGCTACAAAGCCAATATTTCTTAAATCTTCTGCAAGTTCATAAGCAAGTTTAAAATCTTTTTCTTTTTCAAAGGAAATCAAAAACCTTTTTTGTGATTTTTCATTGAAATTATCGGTTTTATTTAGATAATCAAGAAGGTTTTCTATTTCTAAGGCAAAACCAACTGCTGGTTCTTCAACTCCAAATTTTTCTGTTAAGTTATCATAACGACCTCCACTGGCAAGCAAATTACTATAGCCTTTTGCATAACCTTTAAATATAAGGCCTGTATAATAGCCATGACGAGAAATCAACATCGGATCAAAAGTGACATATTTAAGAGTGTTAAAAATTTCTAATCTATTAAATAATTCTTCCAATTTCTTTAAAGCTTCCTTTGTATCTCTTGATAAAGGCATATTTTTTAATTCTTTAACAACTGCTTTAGGATCACCAAATAATGAAGGCAATCTCAACAATACTTGTTCTGCATTTTTAGTAAGCTCAATATCGTTAATATAATTTTTTATTCCAATTTTATTTTTGGCAGCCAACAGCTGTCTCAAATCTCTTTTTTCGTTTTCCTCAATTTCTAAGTCTGTAAATATTTCATTTATTAAATCAGCATGACCTATATCAATCATTGGTTTTTCTACTCCGACTTTTTTCATTGTTTTGATTAGAAGTAAAATCATTTCTAAATCAGATTCCAAACTTGCTGAACCAATCAGTTCAACTCCAGCTTGAGTTTTTTCTTTAAGGCTTAAGCTTTGAGAGTTTTTAGATTGAAAAGCTGAACTTAAGTAAGAAAATTTTAATGGACGTGGACTATCCTGAAAACGACTTGCCGCCAACCTAGCAATTGGCATTGTCAAATCAGGTCTTAAAACTAAAATTTGTCCTTTATCATCAACCACTTTAAACATTTCACTTTTATCAACCAGACCCTCAACATCTGCATATAACTCTAAAGACTCAAGAGTCGGAGTAATTACTTCTCGATAGGCATTTGCTTCAAAAACCTCTCTAATTACTTTGTAAATAGTTCTTCTCTTTCTTAACTCTGCTGGTAAAATATCTCTGACACCTTCTACAAATGCATTCATCTATGTTGCCTCCCGTTTATTATTTTAGTTCTTTACCGTATTAAAGTAATAAAATGTTGTATTAATTATAATTATATTTTTGTCAGCTGTCAAGTTATTTAAACAATTTCTTGTGATATCTTAATTTTAACACTATTTAACAAAAAAAAAAAGATGAAACTAAATTCTGATCTGATAAATTAAATCATTCTAATCTATCAAATTCAGAATCGTTTCATCTTTACTAATATCTAAACTTTATTTATAATAAATTTTCTAAAATATCTATAATATCTTCTTTACTTACAGGGCGTGGATTACTTTTTAACATTACTTTTTCTTCTAGAGCAAGTTCTGCAATCTCTTCTAGATTTTTAACTCCAAAATCACTTAAAGTACTATGGATCGAGATATCAGAAACCAAATTACGTACTTCTTCTATTGAGCGATGAGCTGCTTCCATTTCAGTCATTTGACTTGTATCTACACCCATTAAACGAGCGATATTGGCAAATTTAGCTGGATTAGAGATTAGATTAAAATTCATAACCTCAGCTAAAATCATAGAATTAACTAAGCCATGAGGTATTTTATATTTACCTCCTAAAGGATGAGCAATAGCATGAACTAATCCTAAACCACAATTACTAAAAGCTATTCCTCCAAAAAGACTAGCTAAAGACATTCCTGTCCGGGCATCCATATTATCAGGATTACCAACTGCTGGTCTTAAATTATCATTAACCATCTGAATTCCTTTAGTTGCAATCATTTCAAAAGGTAAAACTGCATCTTTAGAAGTATAAGCTTCTACACAATGACTTAAAGCATCCATTCCACCAATAGCAGTTAAACTTGCTGGTAAGGTTCTAGTTAATTCTGGATCCACAATACTTATTTCAGGCGCTAACTCATCTGAGGTAGCTGCAAATTTATGTTTGTTATGCGAATCAGTAATAACTATAGTCTTAGTTACTTCACTTCCAGAACCAGAAGTTGTGGGAACAGTAATTAAAAGACATTGGCGGCTAACTAATTCAGCCTCAGTATCCATTTTTTCGCTTTCTAAAGCTGATCTAATTGCTTTAGCACTATCAATTGGACTACCACCACCAACAGCTAAAATTGCATCAGCCTCTTCTTCAACTGCATATTTTACACCTGCACTAACAATTGCTAAAGTTGGATCAGGCTCTACTTGATCAAAAATACAATAATCTACTTGATCAGCTAAAACATCTGTGACCTTAGCTAAAATACCAGCTTGTTTAATTCCTTGATCAACTACAATCATTAATTTTTTTCTATTTTCTTTTTTTAAAATGGCAGGGATTTCTGTAATTTTATTTCTACCAAATTTAATTTTTGTCTTAATTTGAAATTCAAAGTTATAAGCGTTCATTTTTTTCTTCCTCCCCTACTTATAATAATGTTTTAAATAAATCCTTATCTGGAGAAGAAATCATTATCTTATTATACAGCATACCATTATTTTCATTTGCTGCTGCTCCAGCTTCTAATGCCTGTTCAACTGCACCAACATCACCACTAAAGGTTACATATGCTTTACCTCCAAGTCCAGTTGCTAATCTGACCTGCATTAAATTAATTTCTGCTGCTTTAACAGCTGCGTCGGCTCCAAAAATAGCACTGGCAACACTAAAATATTCTAAAACTCCGACTGCATTTACATCTCCGATCTCAGTTGTTCCATTCATTGCACTTAAGAGCTGATGATGAATTCTTGGTATCACCATATGATCTACTAAAAAAGGACCACTACCTGCAACTCCACTCTCAACTGAAGCATTAACCGAACTAACACTACCTGAAATTAAAACAGTATATTTACCAGGACAGGTCGGTTGGGCCATAATAATTTCAATATCTGCTGCTTTTTTCATTATGTCTGCGACTTTAATTCCTTGACTTATAGAATTAAATTCGAGCAAGCCAATTGCTATAATCATGATACCACCTCATCCTTAGCTTTAAGTTTAATATATTGATCATTAACTTCTACTATTTGAGCATCTAAACTTGCATGAATATTAACACTTAAACTATCTGCTTTTGCTGCTGCCAAAAGCTCTCCTTTTTTAACAACTGCTCCTTTTTCTAAATTAAAAACAGCGGGCGCTCCAATATGTTGTTTTAAAGGAATCTTAACTTCTTTAACATCTACTTTTAAAGTTTCTGCTAAAGCTTGATGATCATATTTATCTAAATCTAACCTGGCTGTTTGTCTAGCAGTAGGAATTTTACGATAATCACGCATTGGATGAGCTTTTAATTGATCTTGACTGCTCTCAAATTTTTCTTTAATTTTATTTTTAAAATAAACATTAACTAAGCGTGGTGAAAGTCCCATTGGACAGGCATACAATTCGCAAATTCCACATTCACAGCAGATTTGAGCTTCTTTTAAAACTTCTGCATCTTCATTATAAGATAAGGCCCTCATAATCCGATGTGGTTCTAGCTCATGTCCAATTAAATAGCGAGGACAATATTCAGTACATAAACTACACTGAATACAGGCTGCCTTAGCTTTATTTTTAATATGCTCAATACTCTGCTTATTTCTTTCTATGACAAAATTATTCCGAGGCACTACAATTATTGCCCCATCAGTTTTAGTAATTACTGCCTGATCTATTTCAGAACCAACTAAATTAGTTCCCATCATTGGCCCTCCAACTATAACTGCATAATCATTAATTGTACTGCCACCAGCAGCTGCTATACAATCTTTAACTGAAGTTCCAAGTGGAACCTGAATAATTCTTGCTTTACTTACTTCTCCTAAAACTGAAACATATTTATCAGTTACTGGCACATCTTTAACTGCCCGATAACTATTATATAAAGTACCTACATTTGTCACTACTACTCCAACTTGAAGTGGAATTCCACCTTCAGGTACAATTCTTTCTGTAACCTCATAAACTAAAATTTGCTCATCACCAGCTGGATAATAACTATCCATTAAAAATAATTCTATGTTTTTATAATTTTTTTCTGCAATTATTTTTTCAAGACAAGTAATTTCTTTAGTATATTTCTTTTTAGTAGCAAAAACTATTTTTTGAGCTCCAATGTTTTCAGCAATCATTACTATTGCTTCCAAAATTTCAGCTGCAAATTCTCGCATCAAAAATTTGTCTGTCTGTAATAATGGCTCACACTCAGCCCCATTGATGATTAGATATTCTGCTTCACAATCATATTTAATATGGGTTGGGAAGCCGGCACCACCGGCTCCCACAACACCCGCCTTAGCTATTTTTTCAATTATATTCATAAAAACTACTCCTTTTATGAAAACTAATTTATGTTTTCAGAAACTTCACTTTCACTTTCAGTCTCAATCTCTACTTCTACCTTATTGGCAATATAGAGAGCAAGCATTACAGCTGTAACACCAGCTACTAATTTACCAACTATCATTGGAAATATCATTTCTCTATTTACCCCAGCAGTAAAACCTAAGTGATCTCCGAAAACAAAGGCAGCACTTACAGCAAAAGCTACGTTTAATACTTTACCTTTATCTTCCATCTTATGCATAATTTTAAACATTGGAATATTATTTGCCATGGTTGCAATCATCCCAGCTGAACCATTTTCTTCCATACCAATTGCTTTACCAGCTTTAAGTAATGGCTTTTTAAATACTTTAGTGATAAAATGAACCATTGGGAAAGCTCCAGCTAACATAATAGCTATACTTCCTACAATTTCAATTCCATCCCAAACAGGTGCCATACCAGGGATAATAACAATCCCTGTTAAAGTTTCAGTAATAATAGCAGCTGTTCCAATAGTAATAACAATTACTACTCCTCTACCAAAATGAGTAAAACCTTTGATCATTTTTTCTGGCATTCTCCAGAGTCCAATTGCTATTAAAGCCGAAACTAAAATAATAGGCAATAAGTTACTAAGGATCATTGACATATTAAAACCAGCTACAAAACCACCAACTAAACAACCGATTGGAATAGTGATAATACCAGCTAAAACACCTTTAGCTAAAAACTGGTGATCTTCTTTATCAATAATTCCTAAAGCTACAGGAATTGTAAAAACAATTGTTGGACCAAGCATAGCCCCTAAAATCAGACCAGAAAATAAGCCAGCTTCTTGAGTCTGTGCTAACTCCATAGCCAGAGGATATCCACCCATATCATTAGCAAGTAAAGAACCAGCAAACATAGCTGGATCAGCACCTAAAAATGAATAAAGAGGAACAACGATTGGTCTTAAAATATTAGCTAAAACTGGAGCTAGAGATACTACACCAACCATAGCTACTGCCAGAGGACCCATAGATTCTATACCTTCATCAAATTTAGCACCTAAACCATACTTATTCCCAATAATTTTGTCTAAGGCACCTAAGATCATGAACAATACCATAATATGGACAATAATTTCATTTATACTCATATTTTTTTCTCCTTTTTACTGTATTTTGTGATTTAAATTAATTTTAAAGTTATTCAGCACTTTCAGGGCTTTGAGGTAAAATTGCATCAAGTTCAGAATGTGGTCTTGGAATAACATGCACAGAAACTAACTCTCCAATATTAGCTGCTGCTGCTGCACCTGCATCTGTAGCTGCCTTCACTGCACCGACATCTCCTCGAACCATAACTGTTACATAACCACTACCAATTAATTCTTTACCAATTAAAGTAACATTTGCTGCTTTAACCATTGCATCTGCTGCTTCAATTGATGCTACCAAACCTCTTGTTTCTACTTTTCCTAACGCTTCTCTAGAAGCCATAATAAATTCCTCCTTAAACTATTTTAGCTAAAATACTTTTTGTGATTTTTTCTTTTTTTTCTGCACTAAACTGCTCTGTAGTTAGTTCTTCAATGATTTTTATAATTTCTGCTTTTAATTCTTCTTTTTTAATGTATTTACATCTTAATTTTTTTTCACGAATTAAATCTTTAGCTCCTGGGGTAATTAAATCATCTGCGAAAATATAAATCAGTGATGACTCAGCTAAAGCTTTTTTATTTAAAGTTTTTTTAGTAGTTAAATTTTTTGCCACTTTTATCCCCTCACTTAATTTCATTCGGCTAAAGAAAATTTTTAGTCATCTTTAAATTCTGGACTAATCTCAACTTTGTCTATAATTCCAATAATTGAAGCATCAACTGGTAGATCTTCTTGACATAGACTACGACGTGCTGAACTACCATTAACAACTAAAACAGTTTCGCCAACTCCAGCTCCGATTTGATCAACAGCTACAAAAGTAGATTTGTTAATTTCACGGCTGCTGTGATCTAAAGGCTCAACGACCATAAACTTAAATCCATTTAAGTTTTCGTCTTTTCTAGTTGCCCAGACATTACCAATTACTTTACCAATAATCATTGTACACTACCTTCCTTCTATATATTCTATCTCAATTTTTTGATCTTTAATATAGTCTTTTGCCAGTGCGGTTACTATACTACTTTGGGAAATTTCAAATTTAGAATGATTTTTTTGATAAAGTTTTTGAATTATAGATAAGTCAATCAATTTTTTATCAAGTCTAAAATATTCGCTCTTTGTTTTAGTTTCTAAATGATTAGGAGTAGAATTTTTAGACTCTTTTTTAATTTCTAATTCAGCTGCTAATTGATTTAAGCCTAGAAAAACAAAGCCATAACTTTTTAATTTTTCCTCAGCTTTAATTAATTTATCATATAAGGCTTGAGGTACATTACCATGATAATTGCGGTAACTTAGACCCTCTTCAATTATATAAATATTTTTACCCTCAAACAGAAATTTAACTATAAATTCAAGTTGAGCCTCAACTTGAATTAATTCTGAAAGTTCAATTAAGCTTTTAAGATCCAGCTGGGTAATAATTAAATTTTCAACAGCTGCAAAATCAGTAATTTCATTTTCTGCTTTTAGTTCAATTAATTCATATTTTTCTCTAAGAGACTGAGCAAATTGAAAATCTGCTTTTTGACTTAATAAAATCTTTTCTTTCTCGAATTCATTTTTTGAGTTGTCAGATTGATCATTCAATTTTTTTAAAACTTCTTTCACAATAGTTTCAATAAATTCTTCTTTTTGCAAAGATAATCACCTCCGACTTTAAAATTAAAAACAGTTTAAGGCTATACCAAGTGGGGTCACTAAAAAGGGATTTTCTGGTTTAAAGCTTTTAATTGCTGTTTCTGATTCAATAGCTTTTTCTATTCCCTTTAAACAGCTAGTACCTCCAACAAGATATAATTCTTCAACTTGATGCTCAGCTGCTTTATCTTTTACTATACTTCCAATTTTGTTGAGCACTGGCAGTACAATAGAATAAACATTTGCTTGTTTGGCTGGATCTACTTTTAATTTATCTGCTTCTGCAAAATCAATTTTATAGTTACCAGCTATAGTTAAAGTTAAATGAGTTCCACCTGTTGCTTCATCAGCAGTTTTTGCTAACTCACCATCTTCGAAAATAGAAATACCAGTTGTGCCACCACCAATATCAACTACTGCTCCATTTTCTACATTTAAAACAGAGTTAGCTGCTGATGGCTCATCTAAAGTATTTAAAACTTCCATTCCTGTTGCCTCTACAACATGTTTATGAGTTTTACTATCAGCTTCAGATGTTTCTGATGGAACTGCAATAGCAGCTTGTTGAAGTTCTACTCCAAGTCTGTTTTCCAGTTTTTCTTTTAGTCTTCTAACTATAGTAATTGCTCCCATATAGTCAACAACTAAACCATCTCTGACAACTTCGGCTGCTTCTAATTCGCAAGCTAAAGGTTGATCGTCAGCATTTAAAACAACAATTCCAATATATGCTGTTCCAAGGTCTACCCCTACTTTAAGCTCGGCAGCATTTAATTTTTTTCCATCACAATTGAGGTTCTGATGTCGACTTGCTTCAACTTTTTTTACTAACTCATCTACTCTCTTTAAATCAATCATTAGCATGTTTTCCTGTTTTAATTACTTTACCACAATCACCTTTTTGTAATAAACAGGCATTAGCTTCATCATAATCTAAATGCATATTCAATTTGTAATTTTCATTTACCCTTACTAAAACATCTTTGAAAATTACAGGTCTGCTTGTTAATGCCTCAACATTAACAATTTCTCCATCTTCTACATCTAGTTTAGCTGCGTCTTCTGGAGTCATGTGAATATGTCTTTTAGCAATAATTGCACCTTCCTCAAGTTTAACTACATTTTTAGCAGATGCAATAAAAAGAGAGGCTGTATCTTCAGTATTACCAGATAATCTTAAAGGTGCTTTAACTCCTAGACCAACTGCATCAGTCTGAGAAAGCTCTACCTGTGTTGACTCTCTAGCTGGTCCTAAAACTGCAACATTTTCAACTACACTTTTGGGTCCAATTAAACGCAGTTTCTCTTCTGCCAAAAATTGACCTGGTTGAGAAAGTTCTCTGCGAGGATTTAATTGATAGCCTTCACCAAATAATTTTTCAACATCTGCTTGACTTAAATGTATATGTCTACCTGAGGCCTCAATGGGAATTAAATTTTTCTGATTGTCTTCACGCATTTTCAAAATCAAGTTTTTAATTTCTTTTCTTAATGAATGCTCTTCCATCAAATCACCTCTTTTTCATATTTTCCAGCTTGATACTTACACATCATTACATAAAAAACACTACTCATCCTATTTAAAGCTTTAATAATATCTGGACGCTTAATTCCTTTTTCATCTCTAAAAGCTTTAACTGCTGCAATTTCTACCTCACGTACAGAACTACGCAAACTATTTAATTTAATTAAAATTTTTCCTAGATCTGGACTTGGCAAAATATGTTTAACAGAAAAATATTTTTGTGGATTATGCGATCTTGCCCTTATTTCAGCTGCTGTGAGACCAATTATAGTTTCTAACTTAAATTCCTGATCTCTTACTTCAGCTGCTAAGATGTTTCTCATAATCTCTAGGCTTTCTTCTAAGTCCTGATAAAGCCCAGGAATTTCTTCTGTTTTAACTACTAGCATCACTTCTAAAATTTGAGATTGGAAACTATCCAATTTACCTCGGTATTCAATAAGTGGATGATCTTTGTAAACTAATTTATTAGCAAATATCTGAGTCATAGCTTCCGGTTTTTCTTTAAAATAAGCTCCAGAATAATATGATTGATATTTAAAATCAGCTGACTTTTTATCAACTTTAGCTCTACCTTTGCTAATTTGATCTGAATCATTTGTTTTTGTTTCTGACTGATCTTTAGTTTTTTCTTGATTAAGTTCTGCTTTTTTTTGCTTTTCACCAGGTAATTCTATTTTTTTATCTCTTAAATACTGGCGAGCAGAAGGTGTAATAATAGTGTTTTCTTTGATCTCTAAATTTTCTAAACCACTTTTTTTAGCTAGTTCTCTAAGTTTACTTTCGGTTATTAAATCCACAGTAAATCATTCCTTTTTTAATCCGGGCCAAACAACTTAATGCTGGCCCGGCTAAAGTATTATTTATTATTTTTGTGGTAAAATAATTTCAACTTCATTGTGTGGTCTTGGAATTACATGAACAGAAATTAATTCTCCAACTCTTCCTGCTGCTGCTGCGCCAGCATCTGTTGCTGCTTTAACTGCACCAACATCACCTCTAACCATTACAGTTACAAGTCCGCCACCTACGTGCTCTTTACCGATTAAAGTAACATTAGCTGCTTTCACCATTGCGTCTGCTGCCTCTACTGATCCAACTAAACCTCTTGTTTCGATTAATCCTAATGCGTTTGAATTTGCCATTATATATTCCTCCTAAATTTATTTTTGAGTTAATTTTTCTAAAATCTTATCAATTATTATTTCTAATTCTTCATCCCCACTATTTTTTAAATCAAAATCAGTAATTTTAGTCTGCTTAGTTTCTAAATCTCTAACTCCATAAGCAATGCGTCTCCGATCAAATAAGTTAAGTGGTGTTATATTATCAGAAGTTGCATTACCACCTTTAGAACCACAACCTAAGGTCATTGAAGGTGCAAGATTAGTTGTTGCTCCAGTTGCTCCAAGAGCTGTAGGTGTATTAACTAATATTCTGGAAGTAGGTTTTTTTAAAGCGAAAGCCCTAATAACCTCTTCATTTTTACTATGAATTCCTAACGAATGTCCAAGTCCACCATAGTTTAAAATATCTATTGACATTTCACAGCCTTCTTCCCAATCATCTACTGTATAGAAGCCTAAGAGTGGCGCTAATTTTTCTCTAGAAAATGGATGAGCTTGACCAACACCATCAGTTTCGCTAATTAAAACACGGCAATTATTGGGAACCTTAATCCCTGCTAATTCAGCAATTTTTTTAGCTGACTTACCAACTATAGCTGGATTAAGCCCACCGTGCGCCAGTTGGATAGTTTTTTCCACTTTTTTGCTTTCATCTGCATCGAGAAAGTAAGCATTTTCTTTTTTAAATAGTTCAACTACCTCATCTTTAATGCAGCTTTCTACTACAACTGACTGCTCAGAAGCACAAATTGTTCCATTATCAAATGTTTTACTCTGCATGATTCTCTGAACTGCTTTCTCTAAGTCAGCACTTCTTTCAATAAAGACTGGCACATTACCAGGACCTACACCTAAAGCAGGAGTTCCAGAGCTATAGGCGGCTTTTACCATTGCTGAACCACCAGTAGCTAAAATTAAGGAAACATCTTCATGACTCATTAATTCACTTGTACCTTCTAGACTAACTATATCGATACAATTTATCAAACCTTCTGGAGCACCTAATTCTACTAATTTTTTATTTAAAACCTCTACACTTTTTTGAATACACTTTTGAGCAGAGGGATGAGGACTAAAAACAATGGAATTAGCTGCTTTTAAAGAAATTAAAGATTTATAAATAGTTGTTGAAGTTGGGTTAGTAGAAGGAACTAAAGCTGCAATTACTCCCATTGGACTTGCAATCTCAGTTATTTTCTTTTCCTTATCATCCCTAACAACACCTACAGTTTTCATATCTTTAATATAATCCCACAGTTTAGTACTAGCCAGTAAATTTTTTTCTATTTTATCTTCTACTATACCCATTCCTGTTTCTTCAACTGCTAATTCAGCTAGTGGTTTTGCTTCTGCAGCTGCAGCCTTTGCTAATTCAGCCACTAGGTTATCTATTTCTGCTTGACTATATTCAACCAATTTTTTTTGTGCTTTTTTTGCCTTTTGAACTAAATTCCTTGCCATCTGAATTGACTTTAAATCTCTATCCTCTAACACTAAATATCACTTCCTTTTCTTTTAGCATCTAATATTGCTTCAATTAATTCTTTTTTGCGGGCATATTTAATTTCTTTATTAGTTAGTTTAATATTTTTTATTTCTCTTGCCAAAGAACGAAGCTCAACTACCTTATGCTCTTTTAATTCTTTTTTATTCTGCTTAGATTCTAAACTAGAATCTTGCTGATCATTAGCTTTAGCTTTATTTTTACTTTTAACTTCAGTTTTATTCTTTGCTTCTAATTTTTTGTCAGTTTCAACTTCATTTTCGGCTTCAACTTCAGCTTGATCTGACTTTTCTACTTTTTGTTCTTCCTGCTCAGTTTCAGAGCCAGTTTTTGATTTAAAACTGTTATCTCCTAAAATAGAATCGAGCTCTGCTGCCGGACGTGGAATTACATGAGTTGAAATCAATTTTCCAACTCTGGGAACTGCTGCTTCTGCAGCATCAATTGCTGCTTTGACAGCACCAACATCTCCTATTATTTCAATTGTAACCAATCCACCTCTAACTTTTTTGCAGGCTGAAAGGCTAACATTAGCAGCTTTTAAGCAGACATCTGCAGCCTCTACTGAAGCTGTGTAACCATATGTTTCTATTAGTCCAAGTGCAGTATTGCTCATTTTAACCTCTCCTTATAATTAGTAACTTACTGGATTATCAGCAACAGATTTTACTGCTGCAGCAAATGCATCACAAGCTGCTTTACAGGCTGACTGACTTCCAGTTAGTAAACCTCCACCAAAGTTTGTTTCAGATGGGGGACCAAAGAAAGTTACCATTTCAACATTAGCTGCTTTTAATGCAGCATCTAAAGCATAAATTGATTCAATCGGTGGTGCAATTAAATAAGCAATTGCCTGGCCTTCTGGAATTCCAGCAGTTTCTGATAAATAGGTACCAGTTCTAGAAACACAGTGATTATAATAGCAGATGCTTCCATCTTCATTAGCACTATAAAAGCAAGCATCATTTTCAATGAACTGAACAGCTGCATTTAAACCACTTTTCACTTCAGCAGGACTAGGACCAGCAAGAATTCCGATAAACTCACCTGCTAATTTTTGGCTTGCATTATCTGCCCCACCATAAAATGAGGTAGCATAAACAACATCTACCATTGCTTTTTTAGTTGCTTCATCAATAGCTGTATAACCAACATCATCAATATCACAGGTAATCATACCTACACTGCGCTGCTCATCATTTAACTTTAATTCTTTTTTTAAATCAGGACTAACATTAGGAATTAATTTAACACTTAAAACTTCTCCATATAAGGGATCATTTCTCATAACTAATTTTCCTCCTTTAATTAAATATCTAAATCAAGTCCACTTGCCTTTTGATCTAACATAGCTTTAATAACATCTGCAATATGTGCTCCTGCTTCAACTGCTGGAGTACCACCAGAGTGAATATTAGAAATAACTGTTCTATTTGCTTCTGGCATACCTACTTTTGCATCATAAGCCATATAACAGCTCATACTTTCGGCAGTTGCTAAACCAGGGCGCTCACCAATAAGAACACAACTTACATCAGCATCTAAGCATTCTGAAATTGCATCCATAGTTGCTACTCTACCGTATTTAACAAAGAAAGGAGTTCCAATTTCTAAGTTATAACCTTCTAGACCCTGCTTAATTGCTGGGAAAACATCTCTTAAATTAGCTTCAATTGCTGTAGAACTTAAACCATCCGCTACATAAATTTGTACTTTAGGCTTGTCTTTACAATTTTCTTTAATCTTAGCTAAGTTTTCTTCATCAAATTGACGACCTAAATCAGGTCTAGTTAAAAACTCATCTTTATCCTGACACTTAGTCTGAACTCTAAATAAGTCCATTTCTTCGATGATTTCATCTGAAACATCAGTAAATACTGCATCCATTGCAGCTGCATGGTCAGATCTAAATCTTAATAATGTCTGAGTTTTGTAACGAGGTCCGGTTCTCCAAACACCAAGTCTAGCAGAAGTATTAGCTTTTAAATTTAAAATTGCTTTTTCATCTGCAGGGTTTGGTACTAAAAGTTCCTTCTTTAAATCTACTTCAGTAATATCAGCAATAACTCCACTTTCTACTTCAGTACTTGTACCTGAAACTGCTGATTGTACTTCATTTTCTACTTTTTCAACTGTCTTAGGATTATCTGCTCCAACCTCTTTTAAAACTTCTTTAACAATATCTCTTAAATCTCTTTCAGATATCATTTACTTCACCTCTCCATTTTTCAAAAATATAGAAGCATCGCCAGCTTTATCTGTTAATTTACCATTTTTCATAATTCCCATCTTTTCTAACCAAGCTTCAAACTCAGGGATAGGTCTTAAGCCAACAGTTTCTCTAATTGCTTGTGCTTCATGGTAACCAGCAGACTGATAATTAAGCATAATATCGTCACCAACAGGTACTCCAATTAAATAGTTACAACCAGCATTTGCTAAGAGTACACCTAATCTTTCTAAATCATTTTGATCTGCTTTCATGTGGTTTGTATAGCAAACATCTACACCCATTGAAATACCACTTAATTTACCCATAAAGTGATCTTCTAAACCAGCTCTAATCATTTGTTTACCATCATATAAATATTCTGGTCCAATAAATCCTACTACTGTGTTAACAATAAATGGATCAAATCTTTTAGCAAGACCATAACATCTAGCTTCCATAGTTAACTGGTCTGCTCCAAAGTGAGCATCTGAAGAAAGTTCTGCTCCCTGACCTGTTTCAAAATACATTACATTAGGACCAGTTGCAGTACCTTCTTTTAAAGCAAGCTGTCTTGCTTCTTCAATTAAATCTGCAGTTACACCAAAAGCTTCATTTCCTTTTTCAGAACCAGCAATACTTTGGAAAATTAGATCAGCTGGTGCTCCAGCTTTAATTGCCTTCATCTGAGTTGTCATATGTGCTAAAACAGATATTTGGGTTGGAATTTCCCATTCTCTTTTAAATTCATCAAATTTATTTAAAATAGTAGTAACACTACTCTGACTATCATCAACAGGGTTTAAACCTAAAACTGCATCTCCTGCACCATAAGAAAAACCTTCCATCATTGAGGGAATAATTCCATCAATATTATCTGTTGGGTGATTAGGCTGTAATCTAAAAGATAAAGTTCCCGGCTTACCAATAGTAGTATTACAATGAGCTGTAACTACTATCTTCTTAGCACCATAAATTAAGTCAAGATCAGACATTAATTTTGTTACTGCTGATACTATCTCACTTGTTATACCACGACTGATTCTTCTAATATCACTTCCATTAACCTCATCACTTAAAATCCATTCTCTTAGTTCAGAGACAGTCCAATTTTTTATTTCACCATATATTCTTTCATTAACATCATCCTGAATGATTCTAGTTACTTCATCTTCTTCATAAGGAACAACAGGATTATTTCGAAGGTCTGCTAAGCTTAGATTTGCCAAAACTGTTTTAGCTGCAATTCTTTCAGTTACAGACTCAGCTGCTACACCTGCTAATTGATCTCCAGATTTTATTTCATTAGCTTTACCCAGCACCTCCTTTACACTATCAAACTGATAAACATCGCCAAATAATTTACATTTTAATTTCATATTCTCAAACACTCCTCATTTTATTATTTGCCAAAAATTAAAGTCTTAATTATTACTGGCACTACTTTTCCTTTAGCCAAGGGTTTACCAATATCAATATAATCGCCATTATTTACTTTAATCCCATCTAAAGAGATAACATCTTCTTTTTGACCCAAAAGACGATTAATTGTCTGCCCTAAAACTTTAGCAGCATCATTTTCTAAAATTATAATTAAAGGAAGTTTATTTGAAATAATAGTATCCATTCCACTAACTATAATTTTGGCTAATTCGGTAATTTCTTTAAAAGAAAAATTGCTTTTTCCTTTTAAAGCTAGAGCAACTGGCTGTAGTTCTTCTTCTAAATCAAACCAATCAAGTTTTTTCTTGATTATTTCAACTAAATCAGCTGGCTTATTTGCTTCTTCTTTAGCTGTGATTTTCAAGATCGGAACATTCTTAAGCGGAAACACATCTCCATTATAAGTAATAGTACTACCGCTAATATCAGTAGTATGACTCCCAGCTCCTACTACTGTAGCTCTAATTGTCTCTTCTGCTTTTACTATTTTATAATCTTGGTAAAGTGGAGAGTGAGTTATTTGTTGGGCCAAAAGTATACCAATATCATTAAAAGCAAAGATGTTTTCTTCTGGCTCAATTTCTTGGCCTATATAATCAGCTACTCCTCCAGAAAATGAGATATAATCTGGCTCAATTTTCTGGCTTAAACCGTGATTAGTTATTAAGTACTGATAAAGGTCACTTTTTTCTTCTGCAGCAACTGTTTCGACTAAGATTGCTGCCATTTTTTCGGTTATCTTCTTCAGCTCAGACTGTTTTAATTGAGTATTTTCTTTAATTTTAATCCCAATTTCAGCAGCTAACTTTTTGATTTTTTCGGCTACATAAATTATTTGATTATCTTGATCAAATTTAATTAAACGACCACCAATATCTAAACAAGTTGTATCAATAATCTCACCTGAATCAAAAACGGCTATGTTTGTAGTACCACCTCCTATATCAAAATTAATAACTATTCTATTTTCTTTTTTTGATAACTGGGCTGCTCCTGCTCCTTTACCAGCAATAATAGATTCTAAATCTGGACCAGCAGTTGCTACCACAAAGTCTCCTGCTAAATCACTAAGCTGCTCAGAAATCAAGCTAGCATTCTTTTTTCGAGCTGTTTCACCAGTTATAATGACAGCTCCAGTACTAACTTTTTCTTTATCAACTCCGGCCTCTTTAAATTCTTTTTCCACAATTTCTTTTATCTTTTCACCATTGATTTCAGTTTGAGAAATTAAAGGGGTAAAATAAATATCACTTTTATAAATAACTTTTTTATCAATAATATTAATTCTAGGGACGGTAAATCCTGAAGCCATATTTTCTAAAGTTATTTCACTAAATATAACTTGAGTTGTTGAGGTACCAATATCAATGCCAACACTTAAAATTTTATCCAAGTTCTCACCTCCAAATTTAACTAGGGTTTTAACTTTTTTTATAAAAAATAGGCCAGCTTAGGATAACATCTAAACATAGTTATCCCTAAACTGGCCCCATTGCCTTTGCAAAACACTTCATCGTGTTTTGTCATTATTTATTTGTTAATTTTATAATTTAAATTAAATTTCATTTTTAAAATCAAAAACAATTTTAGTGCCTTGTTGACTAGATTCCAAATCTAAATGCCCATCTAATTTATCAGCAACAATTGTTTTAACAATTTTAAAACCTAAACGATTTTTTTTGATTTTTTGAATATCGAAACCTATACCATTATCAATAATTGAAATATTAGAATAATTGTTACCATGATAAATTTTAACTTTAATTAAGCCATTTTCCTGTTTTTCAAAAGCATGTTTTAAAGAATTTTGCAAAAGCTCATTGACTACTAAAGCAATTGAAGTTGCTTTTTCAGAATCAACAATAAAATTATCTCCTAATAATTTAATCCTAATATTTTTCTGTTCATTCAAAAAATAAGCAGATGTGTTTTCAATAATTTTATTTAAAATACTTTTAATACACACTTCATTTATTTCATTTTGCGAAAGTATATCATGAGTAACTGCAATACTTAAAATTCGATTAATACTTACGATTAAAGCCTGTCGACCTTCTTCATTATCCACTCGACGTGCTTGTAAACGAAGCAGACTAGCTATCATCTGCAAATTATTTTTTACTCGATGATGAATTTCTTCTAAAGCTACTGATTTTAAAACTAATTTTTTTTCTTTTTTCTTAACCTCAGTAATATCCTTAATCAACATTACCAAACCAGCAATTTGCTTTTCACCATACATCATAGAATAATTAACTTTTAAAATCATATTACTTAAACTAACCTCAAACGTTTCGGTTGAATTTACCTCAATTGCTAACTCTCTAAACTGCTTTTTGCCAAGAGTTATATTATTAAAGTGCATTCCTTTAATCTTATCTTTATAACCGAGATCAGAATATAATTTTTGGGCAACTGTATTGGCATATTTAGCATAACCTTGATTATTAAAAATAATAATTGCATCATTAATATAATTAGCAATCACATCTTCAGATTCATCTAGTGAGAGCAAATCTGAAAGCTGTTCTGTTGTTTCGGTTAAAATTTCCATCTGCTTATTCTTTTTAATATCAGCTGTAATATCGCGCTCCATAATTAAAACTGCTATTATCTTACCTGCTTCATTTTTTATTGGTTCTACGTTTTGCTTTACTTTTTTATTTTCCTGAGTCAAAGCTTTTAAATCTCTAGTAGCGACTCCTGTTTCCATTGTTCTAACAGCAGCTGGCTCGTTAGTTCTAATTGCTAATTCACCAACAACAGATCCCTTATAATTCGAAATAGTTTTTGCTCCCCGTGGTTTTGCCTCAGCTACAACTAAGATAGCATCAGGATCATCAATTGGACAATCAATAAAAACATCAGCTTTAACTAAATTAGCAATTCTCGGTAATTGCTCAGCCAATTTTTCTAACTGTTCAATATCTTGTTTACTAAGCCGAGTCTGCTCTTGACAAAGCTTTCTTAGCATATTATTCACCCATGCAATTACTATTTATAATAATCACATGCGCTATCTCCTTCATTGAACAGCGTTTATCCATACTTAATTTTCTGATTTTATTATATGCTTCTTCTTCTGAGAGGCCATCAGAATCCATTAAAATCCCTTTGGCCCTACTAATTAATTTTCTTTTTTCTAACTTGCTTTTTAAAGCCTTTATATTTTCTTTGATATTGATCATTTCTTCGCCTTTAGCAATGGCAAGTTCTATTACAGGTAATAAACTTGCTCTATCTATTGGTTTAACTAAATAACCCATTATACCTACCTCTTTTGCCTGACTTATAAAATTTTTATTACTATATGCCGTTAAAAATACTATTGTTTCAGCTAACTCTTCTTCTTTAATTATTCTAGCTGCCTTAATCCCATTTAGAAGTGGCATTTTAATATCAAGTAGAGCAAGATCAGGTTTGTGTTGACGACAAGCTTCAATAGCATCAAAACCATCCGAGACTTCAGCTACCACATTGTAACCTTCCTCAGTTAAAATCTCTGAGATATCCATGATAGTAATAGGTTCATCATCGGCTATTACTATTTTCTTCCCCATAGTTTTCCCCTTTCTTACCTAGTTCATTTTATTTTTAAATATTTTTTTAAATATTTTAACCCTTCTTGACTTATAGAGCTAATCTTGAAAATCTTATTAACCCCGGCTCTTTTTAAACTTTTTTCTGCGTTTTCCAGATCAGCATTTTCTTTATCTATTTTACTTATAACTCCAAAAACCTCCTGATTAAAAGTTTTAGCGAAATTAGGCGGAAATACACTACCTCTATCAGTAGCATCTTGCACCAAACCAATTTTCTGACATTGATCTACTGAAGAAATGATAGCACTATAATAACGCCTGCTTTCTATATATTCACCGGGTGTATCTATAAAATCTGGATAATATTCCATTGCTTGTGTTTTATTATACCTTATTTCTTCCGAACTTAAAAACTGAATTAAAGTAGTTTTACCACTACCACTTTTTCCAATCAACATTGCTTTTTTCATTTAAATACTCACCTATTATTATGTCCGAGTAATTTTAGCTGGTGTAAAATCAAGTATATTTTCTAAAATATTCATGATTTCCACAACTGATGACTCTACACTTGCTACATCTCCAGTAATTACCAAAGAACCACTAAATCGATCTATAAATCCTATTTCTATTCCAGCTGCCTTTGTAGCAACATCAGCTGCAATTATTGAAGCTTCACTGGGAGTGATAGTCAAAATTCCTATTGCATCATTTACCTGATCAACTAGCCCCAATTTTTGATAAATACCCTCTTGAGGATTAGCAATTATATGTGCTAACGTTACCTGTTTACCAGGGACAAATTCTTGAATTATCCTCTGTTTTTCTACAACTTCTTTTTTTTCTCCCATAAAAACCCCTCCATCTAAAAACTATTCCTTAAAATAGTAAAAGCCTGTATAAAAAGGACATGAATATCCCTTTTCTACAAGCTTCTTTGCTTTATAGTTTAAATCACACACCATTGTGTAATCACTTATTAATTTTTCTTAAAAAAATTGTATCACAAGTAACAAATAAAAGCAAGAGCAAAAAATAATCTTCTGAATAACAAAATAATCTCTGCTATAAAAATGATAAGTTACGTTTATCTATATTAGAACATTAGAACAATTAGCTCTAATACTCCAACTTAAATTCTTTCTGTTTAAAATATTAGAGCTAAGCTCTTGCACAATAGCATAACTATTTCATTTGGATTAAGTAATCTATTTAAAAATAATTTATATCTTTTTGTTCTTCTAATCTGTCTGTTGCAGGTGGTGGAGTAATAGACAGTTCTGTTATTTCATTTCTCCATTGCTCAGTCATTTCTATATCAAGTGCTCCGAGAGATCCTTCTAATTGTTCTAAATTGCGGGCTCCTATAATCGGAGCAGTAATAACCGGATTAGACATCACCCAGGCTATTGCTAAAGAAGCTGGCACAACACCTTTCTCTTCAGCATGATTGCTGAAATCTTCCGCAATTTGATAATATTCTTTTAACCCATAGCGGGCTGCATAATCTTCTCTTTCTACTAATCTTCCTTTATCTGGTCTCTTAGCTTTACCATATTTGCCGGTTAAAAGTCCGCCACCTAAAGGACTGTAAGAAACAACTCCTAAATTTTCTGCCTCAGCCATTGGTAATATTTCAACTTCTGCCTGCCTTTTAGCAAGATTATACATTGGCTGTACACATTCAAAACGAGCCAAACTTTCCCTTCGAGAAACTCCCAAAGATTTTTCTATCTGCCAGGCTGCCCAGTTGCTGACTGCTGGATATAGTATCTTACCTTCTTTAACTAAATCATCCATTGTTCTTAAAGTATGAATCATATCTGTTTTAGAATCAAAACTATGTACAAAATAAAAATCTATCCGATCAGTCTGTAATCTTTTTAAACTTTTTTCTACGCCTAATTTAATATGACGTCGAGAAAGTCCTTTTGCATTAACATCTGAAGCAGTTTTTCCAAAAATTTTAGAAGTGATAACTAATTCATCTCTACAATTATTTTCCCTCATAAATTTACCTAATAATTCTTCAGAGCGCCCCTCATTATAAACATCTGCTGAATCAAAAAAGTTAATTCCTCGCTCAAGTGCGGCTTTAAACATTTTACGAGACATTTTTTCATCAGCAATTCCACCAAAAGGCATTGTTCCAAAACAAAGTGGAGAAACCTGGACCCCTGTTTTACCAATAGTACTATATTCCATTATTTACCCCTCCCAATTTACTAATTACTATTACCATTATATTCAATTTGATCTTTGATTACAAATTATTCTCTTTTTAATTTTTTAATAATTATTTTTTAATTACTTCATTTGATTTTCTAACTTTTTATACTTTATATTATTTTAATAATCTTAAAAATTATGCTATGATATTAATATATTAATTATGCAAATAAACTAGTTGCCTAACTTTTAGCATTTATAAAAAGGAGAGATTACTATGTTTTTTGATTATCACCTGCACTCACATTTTTCAGCTGATTCAGGTATGAAAATGGACGACCTCTGTCAGGCTGCTATATTAAAAGGCTTAGATGAAATAGCTATTACTGACCATCATGATATTGATTATCAAGATAACAAAATAGAGTTTTTAATAGACAAAGATAAATATTTAAAAGAAATAGAAAAAATGCAGAAAAGATATGAAGGTGAGTTGGTTATAAAAAAAGGCATAGAAATGGGGATTCAGTCTCATATTCTTCAAGAATGTGATAACTATCTGGCTAATAATTTTGACTTTGTTATTGGGTCTTTTCATACTGTTGAAAAATCTGACTTATATAATGGCGATTTTTTTGAGGGCTACAGTCAATGGGAAGCTTATATTAAATATTTAAAAGCTGTACTTAAAGTAGTTAAAGAATATGATAACTATAATGTTATCGGCCACCTGGATATTATTCGTCGTTATGGCAATTTTGAAAAGCAGCCAGACTTGATGGAAAATAACGAAGCTGCAGGGTTAATTAAAGAAATTTTAAGAATGATAATAAAAAAAGAGCGGGGCTTAGAGGTAAATACATCTGGTTACCGAATTGATGGCAAAAACCCACTCCCCAGTTTTGATATTTTAAAACTCTATTATAAACAGGGAGGAAAGATTTTAACTATAGGTTCTGACAGCCATAAAACTGCCACCATTGCTCAAAAATTTGATTTTACAGTTTCCAAACTTAAAAAAATTGGATTTAAGTATTTAACAACTTTCAAAAACATGAAACCTAAATTTCACAAAATATAAAATCGCAGGAGATTTAACTCTCTCCTGCAAGACTTTTTAACAATTTTGCTGTATCTTCTGGATCTCTAAGATAATATTCTGCTTCTGTATTTAAATCATCTTCATTCTGGACATAGATTGTGATTCCATCTTTTAAAACTTTAAAAGCATCTTCATCAGTCCGATCATCCCCAATATAAATTTTTAAAACCTCATTTATATCTGATTTCTCTCTGATCTGATCACTAATATAATTAACAGCTTTTCCTTTATCCCAGCCCTTAGGCCTGATTTCTATAACTTCCCGGCCAGAAAGCAAATGATAGGCTGTGTTTTCAAATAAAGCTTTCAAATCTTTTTCTGCTTCAGCCTGCTTCTTTTCAGAATCAAAATGCAGGGCCAGCCCAAAATTTTTGTCTTCTAAACGCACATCTACCGCCTTTAAATATTTTTCTTTAGTCATTTGATAATTTTTTTTGCTTAAAACATCAATCTCTTTATTCTGATGTGGGATAATTATTCCATCTGCAAAAGACATCTCGATTTCTAAACCATGACTGCCTGCATAATGACATCGATTTAAATCAATCATCTTTTTTAACTCACTTAATTTTCTACCTGAAATCAGACTCATATGAATTTTTTTATTTTCTGCCAACTTTTTTAAGCTAGCTTCTACTTCCGGTAAAACAAAGGCAGAAAGAGGATCAGCTTTAAAAGGAGCCAGAGTCCCATCATAATCAAGAAAAAGCAGAATATCATCTGCTCTTTCTATTCGTTTTTTAACTTTACTTAACTGCTTATTTGCAAGAATAAATTTTTTATTCATAACAATCAAGCCACATTTCAATGAAATGATCTCGCCACCAGTTAATATCATATTTCTTAAGAGCAGCTTGAGCAGTCTGCACTCGCTCTTTCCTATCTTTTTCGGGCATTTCAAGCCCCTGATAAATACTATCAGCTAAAGCTTCAACATCATAGGGGTTTACTTTTATTGCACTATCTAAGTATTCAGCTGCTCCAGCAAACTCAGAAAGCAAAAGCACTCCTGAATCCTGTACTGCCAGATATTCTTTGGCCACCAGGTTCATCCCATCTATCGAAGCTGTAATTAACCCTAAGTCAGCTGCATTATAATACGGTAACAGCTCATCCTGAGGGACAGAACCATAGAAATATTTAATCGGCTGCCACTCATCCTCTTGATATTTACCATTGATTTCTCCAACCATTTTCTCAATACTATCTTTCATCTGCTGATACTCTTCAATTCCTGTCCTACTGGGAGCAATTCTTTGAACAAAAATTACTTTACGCTGATATTCGGGATATTTTTCAAAAAATCTACGAATAGCTTCCAGCCTTTCTTCAATCCCTTTTGTATAATCCAGGCAATCAACTGCAAAAACAAGCTTTTCGGTATTATAATTTTCTTTAATTGTTTTTGATTTTTCAAGATATTCCTCGTCCTGAGAAAGTCCGTGCATTCGCTGATAATCAATGCCCAGAGGGATATTTTCTACCCTAGTCTTTGAGCCTTGATAATAAACTTCTCTGGCAGAAAAATCAACTTCTGCCCCTATTTTTTTGGCACAGTTTAAGAAATTGTAAACAAAGGAATCAGTGTGAAAACCCAAAAAATTGGTCGACAGCATTCCTTCTAAAATTTCCTGACGCCAGGGTATAGTTCTAAACGCTTCCCAGGCAGGCCAAGGGATATGCCAAAATAGTGAAGTTTTAGCATCACTTCCTGATAGAAACCCAGGAACTAATGCTAAATGATAGTCATGAATCCAGACTAAATCATCTTCCTCGAGCTCTTCCATAATATTATCAGCAAATTTTTTATTCACCTTTTTATAACTATCCCAGTATTCTTTTTTAAAATTGGCCTTAGAGATAAACGTATGGCAGATCGGCCACATTACCTCATTTGAAAATCCGCAATAAAATCCATTTTTTTCTTCTTCACTTAGTTTAATTCTCTTTAATGTATAACCGTTATCATCAGGTACTTTAACTTTATTTTCCTGATCAACTACTTCAAAATCAGCTTCACCTCGGCCCCAGGCAATCCAGAGTCCATCGTCTTCCTGCATCATCGGGTCCAGTCCGGTTGTTAGGCCTCCTACAAGTTTTTCTTGCTTTATTTCCTGATTCTGATATATATGTTTATATGGTTCCCCATTGGAAACAAGAACAAGTCTATTTTGCTTTAATTCTGCTCCCATAATTATTACCTCCTATTTTGTGTACTTATCTATTCTCTTATTATAACATAACAAATTATGAAAGTAATTAAAGTAATTATTTAACAAGCTCGAGTTGAACTTGGTTTCGATTTTCAATTAGATCAATAAATTCCGTGACCAACAGAGGATCAAATTGAGTCCCTGCACATTTTTTAATTTCGTTTAATGCTGCTGCTGCAGAACTTGCTTTTTTATATGGTCTCTCATGAGTTATAACATCATATGTATCCACAATAGAGATGATTCTAGCCAAATATGGTATTTCTTCTTTTTCTAATCTTCTAGGATAACCCCTGCCATCCCACCTTTCGTGATGTGCTAAAATTATATTAGCTACATTTTCTAGAGCTGGCATTGATTTAATTATTCTGTACCCTATGTTAGTATGTTCTTTAACCTTTTTGTATTCGTCCTCAGTCAAAGCTTCTGGTTTATTTAGAATATAGTCAGCAATAATTATCTTGCCTATATCATGTAAACGAGCAGCAATTTTCAATTCGTCAATCTGATAAATAGGAATTTTCAACTTCTCTGCCAATTTAACAGAGAGCAGCTCCATTCGGCGAGCATGAGCTACAGTTTCTCCTGTTTTTTCTCCCAGCATTCTCTCAAAAGCAGAAAAAATTTCAAATTTAAAACTACCAGTTCCAGAAATCTTATTTCTGTACATTCTATCATTTGCAAGCTGATAAACGTCAGTAAGTTTCTGTTCTTTAGTTGATCTGGAGGCTATCCCAAGCGCCAGTGTCATTTTTTGATATTTTTCATTGAGATAATTGTAATTTTTTGTGATTTCTTCTGAAATTTTCTCTGCTTTTTTAATATCACTTTTCGGAAGTAAAATAACGAATTCATCTCCACCACTTCTTGCTACTATGTCATTTATTTCGCAAAAAGAACTTAATATTTCTGCTGTTTTCCTAATAAATAAATTACCACGTTCATAACCCTGGTTCTTATTTATTTTCTTTAGATTATTTAAATTTCCCAGAATAATACTAAATGGATATAGCTGTTTTTGATCAAATTCTTTTATTTTCTTTTCGAAATAATGGCGATTATAAATTTCTGTCAGTTGATCACGATATTGATTTATTTTTATATTATGCATATCCCTCACCTCATAACTTAAGTCATTTCAAAAGGTCATTTAAGGGGACATCCAGAGCCTTAGATATTTTTTCTAAGCTTTTTAAGGAAGGACTCTGTAGTCCATTTTCAATATTACTTAAAAAAGATTGGGCAAGCCCAGCTCTCGCCGCTAATTTTAGCTGAGTTAGCTCTCTTTCTTTTCGGAACCTTTTGATTTTTCTTGCTAATTTTGCTGACATAATCTCTCCTCCCTTAATAATATATTAACTATATATTATATTATCACTATAATGAACTATATTCAATGATTATAATGGTTATAATGTCTATTAACAGATAATTTTTATTATTTTAAAAATTAAAATTAGAAAATTAAGTTTTTTACTATTTTTTGTCAGAAATAACTGGTATAATAGTATTAAATTATCATTATAGTGATATAATATATATTGCAAATTTTGAAATTATTAGAAGATAATATTTTGTAGGGAGGTATTTATTATGAATATCGGAAAGCGTTTGAAAAAATATAGAAATCAGAGGGGTTTAAGCCAAAAAAGATTATCTAACCACACCGGTATCAGCCAGTCATTTATCAGTTCCATTGAGTCCAACAAACAGTCACCCACAATTACAACCTTAGAAAGGATCTGTAGAGCTCTTGGAATCACAATTGCAGCTTTTTTTTCTGAACCGAATAATGCTGTTCCTGATTCATTGAGACCTCTGCTTGATAATGCTAGACAATTAAGCCCAACCCAAAGAGAGAATCTAAGTCTTTTTTTGGAAAGTTTAAATAAAAATGAATAAAACTTACATAAAAGCTCTCAGGATAATTAATCTTACTGAGAGCTTTTCTCTGTTCCATAAATTTAACCAGAAATCTTGTTAAATCTTAATATGAATGAATCAGACTATTAAACATCAAATTCTTCACCAATTTCTATAATCTTAGATTTGCATCCAATCTGTTCAAATTTGCTGGATAAACCCTTGGCCTGCAGCAATTCCTGCCTTTCTTCCGGATCATAATGATATGGTATTGCCATTTTAGGATTAAATTTAATTACTTTTTCTAGATAATCAGAAAAATGATCGTTGAAACAGGCTGTAAATAATAACTTTATCTCTTCATCTGGATCCGGATAATCAGCAGCATCTGCTGTCTGATAAAGACCCTTATAAAAATAAGCTACAGAGCCTTCTGAGTTGTAACAATCAACATCTAAGACCTTTATCTGATCTTCGATCAAATCTCCAGCTTGTACAACTTCTCCTTCAATATCAAATTTATTGTAAACTGATTGAGGTGCATAAATTTTTGTTTCATTATTGCTAACTGCTGCAAGATCATCTAAATTAATATGATCATCATGCTCATGTGTAATCAGTACGATATCTGCCTCAAAATCAGCTTCAATTTCAAAACTGGGATCAATTACAATTTTTTGCTCAGCATCAACCAACAAAGCTGAATTACCTAACCACTTAACTTTGATAATAATCATCTCCTATTGCTTTAATTATTGATAACTATCTTAATTTTAGCATAGATTGTTTAATAAATAAAATAAGCCCCCTCAATTAAGAAGGGGCCACTATATTTAACTAAGCAAATTTTAAGTATTTAATTCTCTAACATGAATTTCGTCTCCAGCAGCTACTTTTTCTCCTATTTCAGAAGTTATTGTACTACCACTAGGAATCTTTTTATTATCAAAATCCTCTACACCAACATAAGAGAAAATTCTACAATTTCTACCGATGGTTGTTCCCTCTGGTATTGTAGCTCTTTTAGCAATTACATTTAAACCATTTTCCAATAGATCAGGCTCATCTTTGTTTGGGGTTAAATCATCACCATAACCAATTTTACAATTAGCCATAATCTCAACTTCTTTATCAATTATAGCCTTTTCTACAACAGTATTACTTCTAATTACTGTATCATTAAAAATAATTGAGTCTTTAACAACAGCACCTTCCTCAATATATACCCCAGGACTAATAATAGAATTTTTAACTACTCCATTAACTATAGACCCATTAGAAATCAAACTCTTAGAAGCAGATGCATCTTTACCAAATTTAACAGGTGGTTTTTCTTCACTTCTGGTGTGCAGTTTCCACTCATCATTATAAAGATTAAGACTTGGAATTGGATCAGTTAATTCTAGACTACTTTCCCAGTAGGCAGCAAGTGTGCCTACATCTTTCCAATAATCATCAAACTCATAAAGATATACACACTCTTTTTCAATCATTGGTGGTATAATATGATGTCCAAAGTCTGAATCTTCTTCAGTACAGTATTTTTCTAGAACTTCTAGTAAAACTTCTTTTTTAAAAACATAAATGCCCATTGAAGCTAAGTTACTGGGTGGATTTTCAGGTTTTTCCACAAAATCTGTAATTCTCATTTCATCATTATAATCTAAAATACCAAACCGATTTGCATCCTCATATGGAACTGGTTGAGCAGCTATAGTTAAATCTGCATCTTTTTCTTTGTGGTACTCAACCATTTTGCTATAATCCATCTCATACACATGATCACCGGATAAAATAACTACATCATCTGGATCTTTACTCTCAATAAAACTCATATTCTTATAAATTGCATGAGCTGTTCCTTCATACCAATCAGTTGATCCTGGTTTGCCTCTAAAAGGCTGTAAAATTGTAACTCCACCCATTCTGCGATCTAAGTCCCATGGTTTTCCAATACCTATATGATTGTTTAAGGATAATGGTAAATACTGAGTCAAAACCCCAACATTATAGATACCAGAATTAACACAGTTACTTAAAGCAAAATCAATAAGTCTAAATTTACCTGCAAATGGTACACTTGGTTTAGCTCTGTGTGCTGATAAAATATCAAGTCTAGTTCCACGCCCACCGGCCAAAATCAATGCTAATGTTTTCATAGAATACCCCCTATTTCTTAAAAACTATATATTTTTCTACATCTCATATTTATATATTAGGCAAAATTAGGTAAAACCCTTTATTTTTCTGTTGAATTTTTAATAATTTAATGCACAATTATCTATTTCCTTAATTTTCTAAAATTAATAGTTTGTCACTATCATTTATGCTATAATATTATTATAGAAGGAAGGTGTCTTTGATGCAAATAATAACTATTTCAAGGCAAACAGCAAGTGGTGGTGAAGAAATTGCTAAAGAATTATCTAACCGTCTCGGCTTACAATTAATTGACCGCCAATATGTTTTAGAAAACTGGCTGCCTGAAGTTGCTGATGAACATCAGCTGCATATGCTGGAACAAAGCTCTAAATTTTATACTAAAATATTAAATCCAGATGCCAAAAAAAATGAACAAATTAGTTTCGCCGACTATATTGCTCAAAAATTAAAGGGAAAATCTGAAACTACAGATCTACTTATTTTAGGATTAGGATCTCAAATAATTTTTGAAAATAATCCTTATGCTCTTCATTTTAAAATAGTTGCTTCTGAAGAATACCGCTGTCAGCAGTTAAAAAAAAATTATGGGCTGCATCATGATGAAGCCGCTAGAGAGCTTGAATTAGCAGACCGCAAACATCGACGTTATGTTTGGAGAATACATAATCAGGACTGGGAAAAAACAACTCTTTATCACCTGACATTAAATAGAGATGGCCTTAACTTAGAAGATAGTTTATCTGTTATAATGAATATTGCTGATCTAAAAAAAGAAAACCCTCAGGCACTAATTAATAATAAAGAAGTCACCGAAAAAACAGTTGAAAATAAAAGTCAAAGAAATTTTGGTCATGAAAGTGAGAAAGAATTTGCTAAAATACTGGATATGCATCATATTGAATGGGAATATGAACCCAGTGAATTTCCTTTAGAATGGGATCCAGAAGGGAATGTAATTATGGCTTTCAGACCTGACTTTTATTTATGCGAACATGATACGTATGTTGAATTAACAACTATGAAACAAAAATATACAACTGAAAAAAATAAAAAAGTTAGATTACTGCAGGAATTATATCCACATATTAAAATAAAAATTGTTTATAAAAAAGATTTCGAACAACTAGCGGAAAAATTTGACCTTAATGGGAGTGAAAAATAAATGAATACTCAAAATTTAGAAAAAATACTCATTTCTGAAGAAGAAATTTCTAACAGAATTAATGAATTAGCAGCACAGCTGAACAAAGACTTTAAAGACAAAGAAGTAATATTAGTCAGCATTTTAAAAAGTTCCCTTTATTTTATGACAGATCTCAGCCGCAAGCTCAAATTTCCAATTAAACTTGATTTTTTAGAATTAAACCATTATGCAGATGAAGATAATTCTGGGGTAATTAGAGTAACTAGAGATTTGGAATTTAGTATTTCTGGGAAAAATGTTATAATTATTGAAAATATTATTAGAACCGGTTTAACTCATAGTTATTTATTAAAAAATCTTAGTGCTCGTAATCCCAAAAACATAAGCATCTGTACTCTTCTCCATATTTCAGATAATAAGCTTTTGGATTTGCCTGTTCATTATACTGGATTTGAAATTGAAGATAAATTTGTAGTAGGATATGGGCTTGATTATAAAGAAAAATATAGAAATTTAGCATATATTGCAGAGTATAAAGAAAATCCTCAGTCCTAAGATTAACTGAGGATTTTACTTGTTTTACTTTAATTTATTTAATTCTGTTTCAATTTTTTTCATAGCTGTACTTGCTTTTTCTTTAATAAATATTTCTGTTATATCATCCGTAAAATTAGACTTTTTAATATTAATTTCTACTATTTTAGCACCTTTACTGTTGGCAACTACAGGAATTAACGAGGCTGGCTGAATTTCTCCAGTTGTACCAATTATAATAAACAGCTCTGCTTTTTCCGCTTCTTGAAAAGATAACTTTTCTTCACGTTCTGGTATAGCCTCACCAAAAAAAACAAAATCAGGTTTTAAAACATCACCACATTTTTTACATTTTGGAGGCAGTTCTGATAATAGTTTTTCATTAACAGAATATTTTTCTCCACACTCAGTACAAATTAAATTACGGGAATTACCATGAAATTCAAATACATTTTTACTCCCCGCATTCTGATGAAGATTATCTATGTTTTGAGTAATCACCGCTTTAATATATCCATCTTTTTCTAATCTAGCAATAACTTTATGTGCCTCATTTGGCTCAGCTTTACCAAAATAGTCATAAAATATTTCTTTAATCGTATCCCAGCTTTTTTCTGGATGTTTATAAAAGTTTTTAAGATCTAAAATGATTGGATCATAATCATTCCAGAGACCATTTTCACATCTAAACGGAGGTACACCACTTTCGACTGAGACCCCAGCACCAGTAAAAACTGTTGTATGTTTAGAATTCTTTATAAGCTCAGCTACTTTTCGGTATTTATTCATATTCTTCACCTCATAAGTATTATACCATACTTTTTAACTGAATATTAGTTAATATTATGAATAATTTGTTTAATCTAAAAAATAATCTTTATCATCTTCAAAAGTTCTCATGAATTTAACAGCTTTTTTGCTAATTTCAAAAAATTCTCCCTGCTGTCTTTCACGAAAGTAACTGCTCTGCTTAAAGCTAACAAAATTATTTTCATCAATCTGATATATTTCCATCAGGCTCCAGCCCCATTCAAACACATTTCCTATTTCTTGTCTAAATATTTTTTTAGAGTTTAGAATCTGCTGTACAGGATAATTGCTGTGGTTAAAGGGCTTTACTTTTTCATCACTATTATAAGTTATTAATTTCTTAATATCTGCTTTGTTGGTATCGATTAATCTTTCAAATTTTATATGTTCTTTATGTTTTTCAACTGCTTCTATTTCTTTTTTGTTTAAATAATGCAGATTAAAATCATATAATACTTTCATCTTAAAATAGATATATTCTTTTACATCAGAAAAGCGTCCTTTAACTTTTTTAACCGGATAACTTACAGCTTTTCTTTGTTTTAAATTATCATCTTTATTATTTTTTAATAATAGAATAATATCTCCTATAACTGCAGAATCTTTAACCTCATTTTTACTTAATAAAAGCTCATCATTTTTATAGCCTAATAAACTACTTATTTTTATTTTGTTATCTATATCTTTGATTACATATAAATTAACTTGATTTAATAAACTCATATTCTTCACCTCGAATTTAATTATATCAAACCACAGAAAAAGATAAACCCCGGCATTTAAGCCAGAGTTTAATAATAAAGTTGATTTAAGTTTATAATTTAATTTCAATTATCTAATAAATTACCTAATATCTTTTTTTCTGCGAATAATGCATTAGTACCTCCTGTATGCCAGAACAAAAGATCAGAACCCTTTTCAATTTTTTCTTTTTCTAAATAATCAATCATTCCCGCTGCTGCTTTTCCAGTATAAACTGGATCAAGGAAAATACCTTCATTTTCCGCAAAAATCTTTACTGCCCGATTGGCTTTAGTTGATGGAATTTCATATCCCTCACCCACATAATTATTATTAACTATTATATCACTGCCCTCTAATTCAAAATCAATATCTAAAAGATTTAAAGCTGCTGTGGATAACTCAGCTACTTCTTTTAAATAACTTTCATCTTTATGACTTACATTAATCCCATTGACTTTAAGATCATCACTTATAAATTTATTAACAGCTGTTAAACCAGCAAGAGTTCCACCGGTACCAGTTGCATGAAAAATGTTTTTAAAATTCAAGTCTTTCTTAAATTCTTGTGCTTTCATTTCTAGATAAGCATTAACAAATCCTAAAGTACCACGAGGAGAGGCTCCTCCTGGAGGAATTAAATAATAATCATCTTCATTTTCAGAAATTTCTTGAGCATATTTTTTAGATTCCGCTTTAGCTCTATACATCGCTTCAAATTCATCTTCATTTTCTTTAAAATCAATGATTTGAATTTCAGCTCCGAGGATTTGATCAAGTAAAATATTAGCCTTAGGATCTGAAATTCCTTCACCAATAACATCAACCAAATATAATATAGGGTTTAAATTATATCTACGGCAGGCAATAGCTGTCTGTAATGCATGATTGGACTGAGTGGCTCCATAAGTAAAGATGTTTTTTGCACCCTGTGCTAAAATTTCGCCAAATAAAAATTCCAATTTTCTTATCTTATTCCCACCAAAAGTACTAAAACCACTTAAATCATCTCTTTTTAAATAAATATTTACACCATATTGAGCTGAAAGATTCTCCAATTTATATATTTGAGTCGGGAAGAACCCCAATTCAGCTCTTTCTATTCTATTAATTTTATCTTTTACTATCTGATATTTTTTTAAATTATACATAAATTCACCCTTTTCATTTACTCATTCTTTTTTAAATTTATTAAGTCAAAATATTTATTTTTAAAAGTTAATTATAATCATTGAATAAGCTAATCAAATATTAAAGCCCGTAAATGATCTCTTGTTTATATTCTGATTTATTGCTTTTTCTTAGTTCTTTTAATAATTTAGCTGTAAATTTTTCTAAATCATAATTTTCTACTTCAGTCAAATCAATCCATTTATATGACTGAGCTTCTTCATTTAAAATTACATCTTTCGAATTACTACGGCAGATATAATCAACAAAAATAAAATGCTTTTTATTTTGAAATGATTCAGAATAGATACTCTCATTAATAGCTAGTAGTTCAATATCAAAAATATCCAGTCCAGTCTCTTCTTTCACTTCTCTTATTAAAGCTGCTTCCATACTTTCTCCAGCCTCAATATGACCACCCGGAATTACATATTTGTGGTTCCATTTGTTTGATTTGCAGATTAAAACTTTATCTTCGGAATTTAAAATAACCGCACCCACTGTAGCTTCTGGATATCTCATCTTATTCTCCTATAATTTTGACTAAAACTCTTTTTTCTCGCTGACCATCAAATTCACCATAAAAAATTTGCTCCCAGGGCCCAAAATCAAGTTTACCCTCTGTTACAGCAACAACTACCTCACGCCCCATAATCTGTCTCTTTAAATGAGCATCAGCATTATCTTCAAATCCATTATGAGCATACTGTGATATTGGCTCATGAGGAGCTAGTTCTTCCAACCATTCCTTATAATCTTGATGCAGACCACTCTCATCATCATTAATAAATACACTGGCAGTAATATGCATTGCATTAACCAGGCATAAGCCTTCCTGAATACCACTATCTTTTAAAACTCCTCTGACCAGATTAGTAATATTGATCAGTTCAACTCTCTCATCTGTGTTAAAGTATAGATATTTTCTGATTGATTTCATTTAATCCACTCCCTCTTTAAATTGAATTAGTCGTGTTAAACTTTTCTATTCTTTAAAAGTTCAAAGCAAATATTACTGCAGCTCCAAAAGAAATTAAAGGCGCTATAACAGTAACTATGTAGTAATCAAAATAACTTTCTCTAAATTTAAGACCAGTATAGGCAAGCATTGCCAGGTAAGAGCTGTTATGAGGTAGTGTATCTAAACCAGTTGAAGCAATAATTATAATCCTATGTAGTTTTTCTGGATCAACTAACTGAACAATGTTTTCCCCAACTGTACTTAGTGTTAAAAGTATTCCACCAGATGCACTTCCTAAGAGTCCAGCTGCAATATTTGTAATTAAACCAACTAATAAATAAGGATGCAAAGGTAAATTTAATAAAGTCTCCAGAAAATTTTTAAATACTGGTAATGAAGAAATAACTTGCCCAAAACCCATTGCAGAAGCAGCAAACATCAATGGTAAGACTGCATTAGATATACTATCATTTAAAATTTTAAGCAATTCTATTTTTCTAAAGTTTTTAATTATCGAAACTATAACTCCTAAAAATAAAGCCAGCAATGGATCTTTTGATAAAACAGCAAGTAATATAAAAACTGTTAATAAAGGAAGCATTGCTGTAATAAATTTGATCAACTTAGCCAGATCAGGCTTCTTCAAAACACTTTCATTTGTCTTCGCGTTACTTTCAGCCAGAAATGAAATACTTCTGTATCTTAAATATAAAATAGCTGCTGCTGCTCCAGTTGAAATACTAACTAATCCTAAAGCTAGACCAGCTAAAGCAGAAGTGTTTAGATAATCCATCATGATTAAATTATGAACCTGGGGACTTCCTGGTAAAGGAAGTCCAACAACCACAGTTCCACCTGCTATTGCAGCTAAAATAAGAGACCTTGGTAAATTAGCTTCTTCAAAAACAGATTTAGCTATTGGATAAATAGTAAAAATTAATACAAATCCAGAAATTCCACCCAGTGATAAAAGTGCACTAGCAAAAAAGATACCTACTGCCGCATATCTGTATGATAAAACATCTAAAACAAATTCACCAATAGAAGCAGCATCATCAGATTCTTCCATTATTTTCCCTAAAATCGCACTCAATAAAAATATAAACAAATAATCCTGAACAAAAGCAGCAAAACCAGGTAAATAGTGGATATTCAGGATTTCTAAAATATTTAAGTTGTTCAAGTATAAAATTACTATAGATGAAAGTGGTGCAGCAATCACTATACTAACTTTTAGAATAATGAGGGTAATTAGAATAACAAATCCAATCCCAATACTTAACAAAGTTATTCTCCTTTCAAAACAACAGAATAAAAAACCTATCAGGATTAAAATATCATGATAGGTTAAAACTCAACTATTAATTAAAGAGTAATAATCTGGTATCCCTGCTCTGTAAAAGCTTCCATGGAAGGATGTCCACTCATATCTCCCTTTAAAGGAATATCAGTACTCTGATTATATTCCAGTACACCAAGAATGGCTGAACAAGCTTTACAGATGCAGTCAATTAATCCTCTTTCCTTTGCTTTAAAATAATGTTTGTTCTTAGACTCTTCTAATTTTTGAACTAAAGTTACTGCTTCACCTTCAATAATTATTTTAGCTTCCTTACCTTTATCAGCTAGATCTAAAGCATTAAGTAAGATATGCTGAAAACACATCATATTACCATTGAAAGCAAAAAAAGCAAATTTATTCATTTTATACACCTCCACTTTAATATAATTCTCTATTTAATTATAAAACCCTTTAATTGAAAAGTTAAAATATCTGTTAAAATTCTATTAAAATGGAAAAGGCATCTATTAGTAACTAAAATAAATTTAGCAACAATAAATGCCTTAAAAATCTATTTAATTATAAATGATTATCTAGCTTACAATTGCTTTTGTGTCTTTAGCAATTACTAACTCTTCATTTGTTGGAATAACCATAGCTTTTACTGTAGAATCACTGGTTGTAATAATTTGTTCTTTACCACGAATATCATTGGCGTTTTTATCAATTTTAATTCCCATGTATTCTAAACCTGCAAGAATTTCTTCTCTAGTTTCAATTGCATTTTCACCAATGCCAGCTGTAAATACTACTGCATCTACTCCACCCATAGCAGCAGAATAAGATCCAATATACTTTTTAACTCTATAATTAAAGATATCTAATGCTACCTGAGCTTGATTATTTCCTTCATCAGCAGCTCCTTCAATATCCCTCATATCACTGCTAACTCCAGATACTCCATAAAGACCACTTTCTTTATTTAGTACACTATCTATTTCTGAAGTTGTCATATCTTCCTTATCCATGATAAATGGTACAATTGCTGGATCAATATCTCCACATCTTGTTCCCATTACTAATCCTTCAAGTGGAGTAAAGCCCATACTTGTGTCTATAGATTCACCATTTTTTACTGCAGCAATACTTGCTCCATTTCCTAAATGACAGGTGACAATTTTAAGATCGTTAATATCTTCATCCATCATCTCAGCAGCTCTATTGGCTACATAACCATGAGAGGTACCATGAAATCCATATCTTCTGACTCCATATTTTTCATAGTATTCATAAGGTAGAGCATAAGTATATGCTTCTTCTGGCATAGTTTGATGGAAAGCTGTATCAAATACTGCAACCTGAGATGTTTCAGGCATTAATTCTTTACAAACTTCAATCCCCATAAGATTTGCTGGATTATGAAGTGGGGCTAAATCAGAAATATCTTCGATTTCTTTCATCACTTCATCATCAATTAGAGTAGAGTGCGCAAATTTTTCTCCCCCATGAGCCACTCTATGACCAACTGCTTTAATTTCATCCATATCTTCTAATACACCGTGTTCATCAGAAAGAAGTGTCTCAATTAATAATTCTATTCCTTCTTTATGAGTTGGTATTTCATGCTCAATTTTAATATCTGTACCTTCTTTTGTTTCATATTTCAAAAATGAATTTTCAATACCAATTCTTTCAATAATTCCCTCAGCTAAAACATCTTCATCTCTCATATCAAATAATTTATATTTTAAAGATGAACTTCCACAGTTAATAACAAAAATTTTCATTAATATCACTCTCCGGTTGCTTTAATAAAACTAAATAATATACATGGACATATAAATATTAATTTTATTAACAATTAAGTTTCAAATTTAGCAATTAATTTTTCTAAATGTGAGGCTTTTTCAGTTAGATTGGTAGAAATAGATGATAGTTCTTCTACAGAAGCAGTTTGTTCTTCACTAGACGCAGCAACTTCCTGAGCTGAAGCTGAAGTTTTTTCTGCTATATTAGAAATATTTTCTGCATTTATAGCAATTTCTCTACTATGCTCAAAATTAGCTTCTATTATTTTTGAAGTCTTTTCCATACCTATATTAACTCTAGAAATTTTATTAGTTATAGAATCGAACGTTGAATTAACTGAATTAACAAGTTCTTCGCCATCAGAAATTTCTTTTTCACTAATTTCCATTTCATCTCCTACAATTTCTGTTTTTTTAGTTACTTTATCAATCAATTTTTTGATTTGATCAGCTGAACTAGATGATTCTTCTGCTAAATCTCGTATTTCATCTGCAACTACTGAAAATCCTCTACCAGCACTTCCAGCTCGAGCAGCCTCTATAGCAGCATTTAAAGCAAGTAAATTAGTTTGATCTGCTATACTATCTATTATTGCTATAATACTCCCAATTTCATTTGATATATCTTCTAATTCTTCAATATCTGCTCCTACATTTCTGATAGAAATAATAATATTATCCATTTGTTCATTTAGCTTTGTCATCTTTTGCTGGCCTTCAACAATAACGTCATTCATTTCGTTTGACAAACCTTCAACTTCATTACTAGTATTTGTTAAGTTATTTAAACCACTACTAAATTTTTTTATTTTATCTGATACTTGCTCAACATTTTTAGACTGTTTTTCAGCCCCAATAGCAACTTCTTGAATAGATATTGCTACCTGTTCTGAAGTTTCTCCAACCTCTTTGGAACTTGCTTCTAAATGTGAAGCAGTTTTTAGTACCTCTTCTGAAGTATTCATCATATTATTTACTAAATTTCTTAACTCTTTTATCATCTTATTAAAAATATTGGCCATTGTACCAAGTTCATCATTTCTATCCAGCTCTAGAGATACATTTAAATTTCCATTGGCAACTAACTCTATTTTCTCTCC
>NZ_QBLR01000120.1:0-16325 GCF_003070835.1 Halanaerobium sp.
CAGCCCCCAACAAAGGGGACTGCAATCAGAATGATGCTATATATCAGGATGATGTTTACACCGTTTCAATTCTCAGCCCCCAACAAAGGGGACTGCAATATATATAATTTAGAACTGTCTATATTTAATTTAGTTTCAATTCTCAGCCCCCAACAAAGGGGACTGCAATGGAAGGTAATCAGCTTAAAATAATCTTCGGCCAGTTTCAATTCTCAGCCCCCAACAAAGGGGACTGCAATTATACAGGATAGTATAATTGATTCTATATATTCAGTTTCAATTCTCAGCCCCCAACAAAGGGGACTGCAATATATGATAGTTCTAGAACCTTAGAAGTCTTAAATAGTTTCAATTCTCAGCCCCCAACAAAGGGGACTGCAATAAAATGCTGACTGGATAGTTGAAAAAGCTTATGAGTTTCAATTCTCAGCCCCCAACAAAGGGGACTGCAATAGGACTAGTCTATAAATTATCTCAGAAATGTTTAGTTTCAATTCTCAGCCCCCAACAAAGGGGACTGCAATATAACTTCAATGGAATTTACACGTTCAGACTATGAGTTTCAATTCTCAGCCCCCAACAAAGGGGACTGCAATTTCAAGAATGAATACTTTTTATGGAGTTGGTTTTGGTTTCAATTCTCAGCCCCCAACAAAGGGGACTGCAATCCTCCTTTTTTTGTTCTACTAATTAATTTATAGATGTTTCAATTCTCAGCCCCCAACAAAGGGGACTGCAATTATCTTTCCAGCTCGCAGAAATATCTAGTTCCATTGTTTCAATTCTCAGCCCCCAACAAAGGGGACTGCAATCTTATTTTTGCTGCAGATCCTGTTGCGTAAACCCGTTTCAATTCTCAGCCCCCAACAAAGGGGACTGCAATGCTGACTGCTAACTTCAATCCAAGTAAGCAGATTTGTTTCAATTCTCAGCCCCCAACAAAGGGGACTGCAATAATGCCGGATGTTAAGATACCAGAGGCACACGAGGTTTCAATTCTCAGCCCCCAACAAAGGGGACTGCAATCAATGATGGCAATTTATATCATGATATTGACAAAGTTTCAATTCTCAGCCCCCAACAAAGGGGACTGCAATTAGAAAGGGGTGATTAGATGGCTAAATATCGAAAGTTTCAATTCTCAGCCCCCAACAAAGGGGACTGCAATAGCAGGCTAAATTAGCCCTGTTAAATCAAGATTCATAAAGCCTATTTTGCGAATATCCATTATCACCTCCAC
The DNA here is from genome assembly GCF_003070835.1 of Halanaerobium sp. Classification (NCBI taxonomy): domain Bacteria; kingdom Bacillati; phylum Bacillota; class Clostridia; order Halanaerobiales; family Halanaerobiaceae; genus Halanaerobium; species Halanaerobium sp. The sequence goes on from NZ_QBLR01000120.1 coordinate 1,241, forward strand.
AAAGAATAAAATCATTTTACTTCATCTCCTTTAAATGCCTCTTAGATTAGTATTTATAATAATTTGCGAAAGAAATAGCAATTTAACAAACATTCCTCTTTCGCAAATTAAATTAACAGTGTGTCATTATCATAATCTACAGACTTAAAGTTCCCATGTTCTTCTACATAATTATCTTTTGGAGCAATTATTTTATAGATCCTAATATTATCTTTTTTCTTGTTCATTAACTCCAATACTTCATTTCTCATCATTAAAAATTTTTTATCATCTAATTGAAACTCAAAAACTGATTTCTGAACTCTCTGTCCATAATTTTCACAGGTTTCAGCAACTTTTCTCAACCTTTTTCTGCCGTTAGCATTTTCAGTTGAAATATCGTATGCCAGAACATACATCAATTTTATCACACCTTTACTGATAAATAAATGGTGGGTATTCCTCAACATCTTCTCTTAATTTTCTTGCCAATAACCTTGCCTGTATAAAAGGAATTAAACCATAAGGAATTACTCTATCCAAAAGAGGATGTTTAATTTCATTTTGTTTCTTCTCCTGATATTGTTGTATTAATTTTTTTCGAAATTCATCTTTCATTTCTACTGCTCCACCAGCTTTAAATTCAAAATCATTTTTATTAACCTGTTTTCTATTAATCATAGTTAACACTAATCTTTCCACCATTATTGGTCTTAGTTCTTCCATTAAATCTAGAGCTAAAGCTGGTTTGCCAGGTCTTATCTCATGTAAAAAGCCGATTTGAGGATCTAAACCAACTGCTTCTAATGCAGTTCTACAATCATGATTTAATATAACATAAAGATAAGAAAGCATCGCATTAATAATATCCCTGGGAGGTCTTTTAGTCCGTTTTTCGAATTTAAATAAATCATTTTTATTTATAATCATTTCATCAAATACAGAAAAATAATTCTTAGCTGCAATACCTTCAAAACCTCTTATCTGATCAACATTATCGCTGTCATCAATTATGTTCAATATTCTATCTAACTTTGTAGCATTTTTACGAAGTGATTTTTCTGTTTTTTCATCACTAATATCTCTTGCACTTCTTAAGAGCATAGATCTCTGATTATAAATTTTACCTTTAATAAAACTCTGACTTAATTTACATTTTTCATTTTCATCTTTATATTTATCAAATTGTTCAACTCTTAATAAAACATTACCTTTAACAGGCCCGGCCCAATTTCCAATATAACGTCCTGATCTGGTAACCCTAGTTACTGCAACACCATTTTTTATGCACCAATCAAGAGCATAATGACTTATTTTAGACCTTCCAAACAAGATAATACTTCCTAAATGATGTCCTGGAATTCTTATTTTTTCTTTTTTCTCAACTTCAACTATTATTACATCATGTTTTTTTCTTAAATAAGATTCAGGATTAGTAATATATAATGTATTTTTTATGTGGTGAGCCATCATTTTAACTCCTTAAGATAAATTTCTATTCTACTTGCTAAATCAGGTAAACAGTAATCTTTTAGCGAACAATTATTACATCTTTGATCATTGACTGGTTTTGGTGTATTTCGTTTAATTAATAAATCTCTGACAAAAGAAATAGTATTGTCCAATTTCTTTCGTAACTTTTCATCTAAAACAACTTCTCTTCGTTTTCTTGATTTATCATAATAAATATAACCAAAAGTTATTTCTTTAGAAAACATTTCTTCAAGACAGATAGCCTGTGCTGCTAATTGAATATCATCAGCTAATTTATTCTTTTTCTTACCACTTTTAAATTCAACAGGAATTATTTCATCATCTTCAAACTCGACAGTATCTGCAACCCCATATAAGCCATGTTTTTCTGACCAAAGTGGTAAACTATTTTCCACCTTTTTGTCTTTGTTATAATAGTTTTTTTCATTATCAACTCTTTTATGAACTATATTGCCCTGAATAGTAAAGACATTTTCTTCATAAATTTCTTCAATATGAATCAATGCGAACTGCCTGGGACAATAAATATAATGCTGTAAAGCTGATATGGGGATTGAGGATATTTTTTGCCATTTAAAATATTGGTTATCCATATTTATTAATCCAATATTTTAGAAAGTGTAATTTTGTCAGGTATACCTTTTTTCACAGACACTTGATAATCATTAAATGATCTTGGAGTTTCAACATTATCTTTTTTAGAAACATTTATTAAATCAAATAATTTATTTGCAGGAGCATTTCCAGTTTTATCTTCATGTGTAAAGACATATAAACCTCGACAGGCCATCATTCCTCTGCTTGCAGAACGATCTAAATCCCACATTTTAACTAATGATTCCCAGAATATTTCTAAATCCTCTTCTGTTACACCTGTATTATCTGCAAAATATGGGTTATAAAAACCATGAGCTACATATAAGCCATAAGGAATCATAGTTTTTCTTCCCATTTCAGTTATTTTATTAGAACTTTCACCTTCATCATCAGAACTTTGTTTTCGAGCATCTTCAGGTTTAGTTACTGCTACTCTTGTAATTGATAGATCCATTGGAACTATTGGATCTACAGATCTTGCAAAAGTTAATTGAAATGGCCCCTGAACCTGGCCACAATTAAATTTACTGGTACTCATCACAGCACCAAATGTCCTCACATCATAGAAGTTCTTACACATCCAATCTCTAGCATAATCAATTGAATCACGGTCATTAGCTTTTTCATCTAATTCTAGATCTTGATAAGCAAGTTCCTGTTGATTATATAAAACCCCTTCATTTTCAACATAAATATTCTCATCTTGAGTTAATGCTACCCAGTTTCTAACTTTTCTTTTTAAACTAACATCTGAAACTAATCCCTGCATCGTTTCGGGATCTACTCGCGGTAGATTACCTGCATCCGGATCACCATTTGGATTTCCGTCTTTTACATCAAATATAAGAATAAAATCATGTCTTTTTTCTGGATTACTATAAATCATTTAATTTTCCCCCTCTTTATCTTTTTCTGGACGATATGCTTTCTGCTGATAATATCCAAGTGCAAATAAACCCTGTTCTTTAAGTGATAGTGTTGCCGGAAAATCATTAAGTTCTACCATAATATCTTCCAATTCAGACTGCAGCCAGTAATACATCCCTGTAGTACTTTCTTCTTTCCTTAATTTTGCTAAATGATGCTGGGCTTTTCTAATCAGATTACCAAAAACTGAAGCTGGAGCTGATGAAGCAGTTCCATAATATCTATCGACAATTGTGGATTTAATTCCTGGTAATGCTTTTTTCTGAATAATTTCTATAACACTAAATAGACGACCACATAAATAAGCTGGATTATTCTCTTTTTTATTTAATTTTTCTTTCACTTTTATGCCCCCTTCAGGATGAGAATTAAAATACATTTTTAACAAAGAAGCTCTTGGTCTAGTTACGCGAAACTCAACATCTGCTTTTATTCGTTTAACTGTATTAAATAAAACCGCCTCTACCAGCGAATTTCCTTTAATAGCATATGAAGCTAAAGATTCTGCCACTATTGGTTTAATATCATCGAATTTAAAAGCTGTCTGACTAACTAAACTATTTATCCCATAATATCTGTCTGATTTATTATCATCCAACTTCATTTCTCTAAAATAATTATTAATATTCTCTTCAACATTTTTAATGGTTGTACTTATCCAATCTCTTACTACAGTCCGGCTGTTATTTGCACTTAAAGCCAGACAGTAAAATTCTTCATCATCAATATAAGATTTTTTTCCACTTCTAAATGAGTTCAAAAAATCTCTAAGTTCATTTTCTTCTGGGTTTTCTAATAGTTCAAAACCATTAAACTCTAAATTATTTTTAGTCCAAAAGATATATAATATATCTCCTATTTTTAAACGATGATCTTTTTTTGCTATTAAATAATTTGCTGCTCTACCATATTGAGTAGCACAATCGAAACACACTGGAGCTATCCTTGATTCTTTTAAACCATATGATTCAAAAGATTCTACATTAGCTGAAATCAAGGGATTACCCCTGCCGTGCCCACCAATTCTACTTAGTTTTAATTTTTCTGTATGTCTATCTGCTATTGCTTTCTCATCTCCACAGACTAAGCATTCTGAAATCATATCTGTTCTATCCTTAGCAACTTCATTCTGCCTTTTCTGCCAGTAACTTCTTATTTCTTGACAATCTAAAAGATCTTCTCCATTTACTCGAAATGCCATCCAATCATTATCATCAATTTCTTCATAATTTTCTAATTGAGATATATTATAATTATCAAGAAAATCTAGTACTGCTTTTACTTTATTCGAATTTGTCGACTCATAACAATTATCAGTCAACTCATAGAAGGATTTTTTTAATTTTTTCTGCCTATTTGACAATTCTTTTCCCTCTGTATTACCGAAAATATATTTAGCTTTATCTCCAAATAAAATTGGTCGTACAGCTCGTCCAGATCTTCCAATTAAATTTTCTGCGAATAAATATATTTTACCTTCATCACTCACATCAGTAAACCCCATTAATTCTCCAGCTTCATTAATTTCAATTAACCAATCTAAAGATTTTTTTGTGAAATGAAGTGGAGGAAAATCTTCAACTGTTTCTGCAAATTCACACAATTTTTCTAATATCATTATTTATTCCTCCAGACTTCTTTATACTTTTCTACAGGAACATTCAGCACACCATTATTTAGTTCTGCATTGAAAAAAACAGGTTTTGCTCTCTCATCATCAATATTATAATTTAAATCAAATAGCATTCTTCCTAATTGGTCAGTATAATCAATAGCTGTTTCAGAACCATCTACTGGAGCAAAAAAAGCTGCAAATTCTCTATTACCTAAAAAAGGTCTTTTATAACAGCTTCCATTATTTACTCTCCTTCTAAACTGATCTCGATATTTGGCAGGATGTTCATTTTCGATATTTGGCAGGATGTTCATTTTTAGCATGCTTTTTTAGTCTGACATTTGCCTCAATTATATAACTCACATCTCTTAAAGCTAGAGTGTTCCTTTGGGTTCTATCTTTATCAGCATAATAATGGTCATGATCTTTCTTTTTCATCCACTGCTTTACACTTCCAGGTGATATTTTGCTTTTTACTTCATTTCTCCTTATAGAAATATGTCTGATTGGATTTAAAACTTGTATTTTTTGAATCACCCAATCAAATTCAGGTTTCCAAAAAATTGACGACAATATCCCACGAGCTGCGGATGGAGTCATTACTTGATAACTGACTCTTTCAACTTTCATATCTGGCCTGGTAAAACAGGCCAATTCTCCCCAGACTTTTACTTTTACAGGATCAAATTTAAAATCTTCCAAACTTTTTCACCTCCTTTATAGAATTATTGTACATAATCATTAAAATCATACCCATCTAATATTATTCCTTCTTTTGTATCATACTTTCCAGTCCAGACATAAACCTCTTCCAGCAGTTCGTAAAGCATACCCTCTTTTAATAAATCATTTACTTTATATTTTCTAATCGAAATAATATAAGGTTGTAATTTGCGCCATTCCTCTCGACTGATGAATTCTTTATCTCTGATGATATTTAAATTAACCGGCAGTTGATCAACTATATCATTATTTTCAATAATAACATTTACTGTATCATCAGGAATGATTTTAAATTGTCTACTTACTTCGCGAAACTTAAAACTTTTTCTTGATTCATTAATTTTCTTTTTATCTAAATTCACATCTTTATATAATGTATCAAAATAATCCAGAAAAATTTCTGCTGTCAATAATTGTTCCGGATCATTTAAAAATAATTTGCTTTTTTCAGTAGCAGTTTTATAAATTCCCTTTGGTAACTTATTTTCTTGGGGAGTAAAGACAATTACTTTCCCTTTTTTTAGTTTATTTTCTCTATTACATCTTCCAGCAGCCTGCACAATACTGTCAAGTGGAGCCATTGCTCTTAAAACCAGTGGAAAATCAATATCAACTCCTGCTTCTATTAATTGAGTAGAAATCAAGTAACAACTTTCATTATTATCTAATTTTTCTTTCACCTCATTTAAAATAATTTTGCGATGTGCAGAACACATATAAGTTGATAGATGATAAACATTTTCTGCTTTTTTACTTAATCTAGAATAAAGCTCTTTAGTATCATCTTTTGTATTTACTACAGTTAGTGCCTGTTCTTCTTCTAACATTAGTTCAGCTACCTGATTCCAGCTTAATTTCTTTTCAATATAAGTTAGATCATATTCAACTCTTGCTAAATTTCGAAATAAATTATCAGTGTCTGGAACAAGTTCTTCTATATTTTTTATACCATTAAAATTATCTCTATCTCCAAAAGCTGGCTGAGTAGCTGTTGAAAATACAATTGAAGAATTATAATTTTTTACTAATTGTTTTAAAACCTGTAAAATTGAATTTAAATACTCAGGTGGTAAAGTTTGAACTTCATCAAATATAATTACTGAATTTGCTAGATTATGCAATTTTCTTAACTTGCTTGTCTTATGTGAAAATAAACTTTCAAAAAATTGAACAGAAGTTGTCACAACTACTGGCATATCCCAATTTTCAGTTGCCAATTTAATTTTTTCTTTATTATATTTTTCTTCATTTTCGTTAAAATCAAAATTAGAGTGATGCTCTAAAATATTTTCTTCTCCTAAAATTTCTTTATAAGTTTTAGCAGTTTGTTCAATAATATTGGTATATGGTATAACAACAATAACTCTATCCATATTATTAAATTTTGCATGTTTTAATGCAAATCCTAAACCGGTTCTAGTCTTTCCTCCCCCTGTAGGGACTGTTAAACTAAAAAAATTATTCTTCTGTGCTGCTTTATTTAATACTGATTGATAAATATTATTTCTAAAATTATTTAATTTACTATCTTCAGCCTCTTTCATTAATTTATTTTGATTTTCACTGAATTTCTTCCATAATTTTTTAATATCATAATTATTTATATTTCTTAAAGAATATTTATTTAAATCAAAATGTTTTTCTGTATCTAAATAATCTGCATCCACTAAAGAAGAAAACATCATTCTCATTAAGAATTCTAATTCTAAGGGATCATTTTTAATATCAAAATTTATATTTTCATTTTCTTTATAATCTAATTTAATATTATTACTAAAATTATTTATACTACTTTTTACAAAATCTTTATTTGCCTTTTCTTTTAGGCTGTTTTTTAAATCTGAAAGATTATGTAACCCTGAATGATGTCCAGCAATAAAAAAGGGTAATATGTTTGAAAACTTAATTGATTTATTATTTTTAGCAAATATTGCTCCTACAATAGCGTGCTCCACTCCTGAAGAATTATTTTTTAAATAGTCCTGAAATTGATCACTATACTTTCCTAAATCATGTAATAAGCCACTGATATATGCTAAATCCCCCATAGACCATTTATCCGCAAATTTCTTAGCTTTATTTGCAGTACCATAAATATGATCTTTTAAATCATGAGTTTCTCCTTTATTATTTTCTGTATGAGCAATAAATTTTTCCACTATTACACCTCAAATTTCATCTTACCATCCCTCACTGACAACCCTATGTCGCAAACATCAGTTTTTCTTATAAGTTTTTATCATTTTTTCTAATTCCTGCCTCATTTCTTCTCTCAAATCAATAGGTTTCAGCACCTCTGCCTCTGCTCCATAACCTAAAATCCACTTTTTTATCTCTTCTCGGCTGCCGGTTTTAACCTTAAAGATAATTTTATTTTCTTTTAATTCCTCAATCTCCTGCTTATCACTCCAGTGGTATTCGGGGACAAAACGAGCTGCTCTACCGCTAAATTTAACTTCAACTTCCATCTCTTCTTTGCCTTGCTCTACTCCCCAGGCATTATCCAGCTCCTCAGCCAGAGAAAAATCATCTGGCAGTACAAAATCTTCTGCTGTAATTTTTATATTCTTTATTCTATCAATCCGGAATATTCTAGTTTCCTCCCGCAAATGACAGAAGGCATACAGATAGGGAGCACCATTATTGAAAAATAAATTATAGGGATCTAATTTTCTTTCAGTTGTCTGATCACTGCTCATTGAATAATAGTTAACTAAAATTCTATTCTCATTATTTATTGCTTTTTTGAGCTGTTCAAACTTCTGCTGATGTTCTTCCAGATCAACAAAGGGATCGGAAATAATCTCATAATTTTTTATGTAGCTGCCCATGCTGTTTTTTAAAAACTCAGGCAGTGAATTATAAACTTTGGCCAGTCCTGATTCTAATTCCTTTTTCATTGGAAAACTTCGATTTTGATATTCTTTTGCAGCCAGCAAAACTGCTTCGGTTTCTTTTTGGTCAAGATTAGGAGCTTTAAATCTAAAATTATCTAAAATCTTATATTCTTTAAGATGCTTATCATAATAGATTGGCACCCCCAGTTCCTCCATTATCTTTTTATCCCGATGAAAAGTCCTCTCTGAAATACTAAAGTATTTTGCAAAATCTTTAGCTTCCCAGTGTTTATATGGTTCATTTAAGAGCATGATAGTCTTAATTATTCTAAATATCCTATTTTTGTCAGCCATCTTTACACCTCTTATCAAAATATTTTGTCAAATTATGTCGTAAAAATTAGTTTGCAAATACTTATTTTTCCTTTATATAATTAATTCGTGATTTAAGAGAACAATCCTTCAAATAATAAACTTTAAAAGAAAAACCTGCTGGATTTGCACCAACAGGTAGATAATATAAAATAAATTTCCAATTATAATGATTTATTCATTTTCTGATTCAATATAAACTTTTTTCCCGGAAAATACAACTGCTAGATTAATAATTTTCTCTACTCCAGAAGCTTTTAACTCTACACCATAATCTTTATCTATTATTTGTCCTATAGCCTGTTTGGCAGCTTTTTTCAATTCAGCCTCAGTATTATCTCTGGCAACTTTAAACTCAATGACAATTCCAAATCTTTTTTTATTTTGAGGAATAATCAATATATCTGCTCTTCCGGTTCCCGTTTCAGTATTTGATTTTATTCTATAATGTTCACTTAGGTTGACCAGCAGCCCCAGGACAAAAGCGTGATAAAAGTTTTCAGAATTATTTTTACCTACATCAAAATAACTGAATGTTGATTCCACAATGTATTGAAATTGTTCTTTAAAATCATCAATTTCTCCATTAATCAAGCTAACTATACTTTCTTCCAGATCACTATAGTGAAGATCTGTCTGCTCAAACCAACCCATTATTATTTCATGATAAAAATTTTCTACTTCCAAATTTGGTATTTTTAATTCTGCAGCAGGATTACGCTGTTGACTATAATCAATATTGACCACTTTTAAATAACCACTTAATAAAAGCAGATTCCAGATACTTCCTTCATTTATTATTTTTTTATTTTCAATATCTTTAAAATTACTATCTGTATTAATTTCAATATCTTTTATACTGGTTTCTATTAGAAGTCTCTGCATTTTTATTTTGAAATCGCTGTTGCTTTTGACAAGCATTTCCCTGATTAAATCATTACTGCTGCTATTTGTCCAGTAAGATTTAAGCTGATCATTAGCCAGATAATTTAAAATTGACCAGGGATTATATATATCTATGTTATTGCCAATACGGTAACCATTATACCACTGTCTGACTTTATTTATTTCTGAATCTTTATTATAATATTTCAGTAAAGTTAGTACTTCATCTTCTGTAAAACCAAAAAATTGAGAGTATGATTTATCGATTATTGAAGAAACCCTGAGATTATTAAAACCAGAAAAAATACTTTCCTTTGCTACCCTATAAATACCAGTTATTATACCGGTATTTAAATATTGGTTATCTTTAAAAGCTGATGACAGCAGCATTCTCATAAATTCAATAATTTCTTCATAATAATTATTTAAATAAGAATAATTTATTGGAGTATCATATTCGTCAAGTAAAATTATTACTTCCTGATTATAATGTTTAAAAAGCAACTTACTTAGAAGCTCAATGCTGGAAGAATAACGGATATAACCAGCTTCTTCGGTCATGATTTCTTTAAAATGTTTTTTATCTATTTCTAAAATTTGATCAGAATTCAAAAGATATTGATGTCGTTTAAACTCTTCACTAATTACCATTTTTATTTTCTGATAACAGTGATCAAAGTTGTTAAGTTTAATATCTTTAAATGTTAAGTTTATTACCGGATATTTTCCCTGTTCATCTAAATAAGATTGAGCTTGATCCATAATCTTCATGTTTTCAAATAGATAACTGTAATCTTCATCATTTTTTTCAAAATAATATTTAAGTATAGAAAGATTTAAAGATTTGCCAAAACGACGCGGCCTGGTAATTAATTTAACTTCAGAAATATCATCTATAATTTCTTTAATTAAAAGACTTTTATCAACAAAATATGCATTTTTATCAATTAATTTTTTAAAATCACTTAAACCTACTGGTAATTTTTTTAAGTCTTCCATCAATTCGCCTCCTTTAAATCTTGTTTTAATTATATCACAGCTTCCTTAAAAGCAAAAGGAACCGACAAAGATGCCGGTTCCTGAATAGTATCTTATTTATTTTCTACAAACTGAATTTTTAAACCATTTGGATCAAGCACATAAAAGAACTCAATTTGAGGATTGGGAGAGATTGGTCCACTGTGAATTTCAATTGCTTTTTCTTGTAGAAATTTCAACTTTTCCTCAACTGAGTCAACTGCAAATCCAAGTGAAATATCTGATCCAATATTTACTTCTTCTTTATCCTGATCATTAATCAATTCTATTTCAGTGTCACCTTTGACAGCTGCCAGAAATGCTATTTCTCTATCCGGGCCAGCTTCAAATCGTCTCTGAACTTCTAAACCAACTATGTTCTCATAAAAATCAATTGATTTTTCTAAATCCTTAACTTTAATGGTTGTCCATAAATAACTCATTTTTAGCCTCCAATTTAATTTTCTATTAATTGACAAGTACCCGGTACCAAAAGCCGGTACCTAAAGTTTTTTGTTTAGTTTCTCAACAATTTCTTCGACCTGGATCCTGCTGATTGCACCTTCAGAAAACATGGCCAGTGACCTTAAAGGCATGTATTTAAACATTGCTTCCATCATCTCATCATCTCTGCCTTCAAGTCTCTCCATTAACTCTGTTCCCTTAAGATATTCTTCCAGCAGCTGATTAAAGTATTTCTCAGCTTCTGGATCAGAAATAATATCACCTATATTAGTATTAATTGTATATTCATCATACAGCTCAACTGTTGACTCAACTTTAATCTTTTCTTTAAGTCTGATATCTCGCGAAGAACTTCCAATTAAAATTTCATAATCTCCACTTTCCACATACCAGTCATCAATTTCAGTATTATAATAAGCAAAGGCTCTTTTACCGAGTTCAAATTCTACAATTTTTTCCTGACCGGGCTCCAATTCCACTTTGATAAATTCCTTTAATTCTTTTGTCGGCTTAATTACAGTACTCTCCGGATCTGCTACATAAAGTTGCACGATCTCCTTACCATAAAGTTTGCCTGTATTTTTTACTTTTAGTCTTAGTTTTAGAGTTTCCTGATCTGTAATCTTTTCTTTGTCAATCTTTAAATCACTGTATTCAAAATCAGTATAGCTTAAACCAAAACCAAATGGAAAAAGCGGCTTGACTTCTTTACTGTCATAATAACGATAACCAACAAAAATACCCTCACGATATTCTACCTTATCCTTTTCTCCCGGAAAAAACAGATAAGAAGGATTATCACTTAATTTTTGAGGAAATGTTTCTGCCAGTTTTCCGGAAGGATTTACTCGACCAAATAAAATATCAGCTGTAGCTCCTCCACCTGCCTGTCCTGTTAAATATCCTTCTAAAACAGCTTTAACTCTATTTAACCAGGGCATTGTAACCGGGGAACCATTACTTAAAACCACAATTATATTTTCATTTATATCTGATAACTCATTGATTAAATGATTCTGATTAGGAGGCATCTCCAGGGTATCACGATCATAACCTTCTGACTCGTAGCGATCTGGTAGGCCAGCAAAAACAACCACTTTATCTACTTTTTCTGCCAGTTCTTTTGCCTTAGCAATTAACTCACTATCATTATGATCGTCATCTATCAAATAGCCCTCAGCATAGGGAAGTTCTCCCTGACTGTATTTCTTTAATTCAGAGTAGGCAGTATCAACCTGATAGGGATTAATATGAGAGCTTCCACCTCCCTGAAAGCGCGGCTTTCTGGCAAAGGCTCCAACAATACCCAGACTTTGCTTTTCAGATAATGGTAAAATATTATCTTCATTTTTAAGTAAAACCATCGAATCAGCTGCAATTTCCCGGGCCAGTTTATGGTGCTTCTTTTTATCATAGTCTAAATCATCTCTGGATTCTTCTACAGCTTTAAAGACAATTTTTAAAATTCTCTCTGCAGCTCGATTAAGACTTTCTTTACTTAGAGTCCCTGCTTCAACCGCATCAACTATAGCTTTCTTACCATCACCGTGACTGGAAGGCATTTCGAGTTCTAATCCTGCTTCTACACCCTGATCCCGATAATTAACTGCACCCCAGTCGGAAACTACAAAACCTTCGTGGCCCCATTCTTCTTTTAGAATATCTGTTAAAAGTCTTTTATGTTCTGAGGCATGGGTTCCGTTGACTCGATTATAGGCACACATTATTGTCCACGGTTGTGCTTCTTTAACTACTCTCTCAAAAGCTGATAAATATATTTCTCTTAAGGTGCGCTCATCAATCTCTGCATTAACTGTGAGACGCCTGTGTTCCTGATTATTTGCTGCAAAATGTTTGAGGGAAGTTCCGACCCCCAGGCTCTGAACTCCTTTAACATAATTTGCAGCCAGTTCTGAAGCTAAAAGTGGATCTTCAGAAAAATATTCAAAATTACGGCCGCAGAGAGGAGAACGTTTAATGTTCACTCCCGGACCTAAAAGTATATTTACATCTTCTGATTGACATTCTTCTCCTAAAGCTTCCCCCATTTTAGTCATTAAATCGCGATCCCAGGAACAGGCTAAAGCAGAGGCAGTTGGAAAACAAATTGCTTCAACACTTTCATTGATACCTACATGATCAGCATCTTTATCCTGTTTTCTTAGGCCATGAGGACCATCAGCCATCATAATTGCGGGGATATCAAGTCTTTCGATAGCTGCTGTCTTCCACCAGCTGGCACCGGAACAGATCTCTGCCTTTTCTTCAACAGTCATCTCTTTAAGTAAATTCTCTATTTTTTCATTCACAGTAAATTCTCCTTTCAGAAATTAAATAATTAAAGTTTTAGATTATCTCTCTTTTAATAATATTCGCGAAAACGATTTAATTACCTGTGTTCTTGCAGAAATTTTTCTGCAACTTCTGGAAAAAGAATATAAGATAAAATATCTTCTTCTCTATTGCTGACATCTTTTATCTCTGCTGCAGCTTTTTCGTATGCTGGCTCAAGATTATCAGCAGGACGATTTGTAATTACTTCTTCTTTATTTATAGTCTTTTCAATTAATTCAGGATTGATTTCACCAGGTGGTCTTCCGTACATCCCTCTTAAATAATTTTTGAATTCTTTGGAAACAAAACCGTATTTTTTCCCGGTTACAATATTAAAAACTGCCTGAGTGCCGACAATCTGACTGGTAGGAGTTACAAGTGGTGGATATCCGAGGTCTTTACGAACTTTAGGTATTTCTTCTAATATTTCTTCATAGCGGTCAAGCTGATTTTGTTCCCGCAGCTGGTTGCGCAGATTGGACAGCATTCCACCTGGAATCTGATTTGTAATTATCCGTGGATCAACCTCATAGGAGCCAAGATAATCCTGATACTTATTTCTAATTTCCCTGAAATATTCCCCAACTTCCTCCAGAGTTTTTGCACTTAATGAAGCATCGTATTTACTATTTTTAAGTACTGCAGCCATAGTTTCTGTCGTCGGCTGTGCTGTACCTGAACTAAAAGCAGAAATTGCTGTATCAATAATATCAACTCCAGCTTCCACTGCCTTTAAATATGTCATAAAAGCAAAACCGGCAGTATTATGGCTGTGAATTTCTACAGGTAAATTAATTTCTGACTTTAATTTTTTTACCAGGTCAAAGGCTTTAAAAGGAGTTAACAATCCAGCCATATCTTTGATGCAGAGAGAATCTATTCCTCTTTCAGCTAAAGTTTTTGCTTTTTTAACAAAAGTTTCACTGTTGTGGATAGGGCTTGTAGTATAAACTATTGATCCCTGAGCTTCTGCACCATATTTTTTTGTAAATTCTACCGCCTTTTCCATATTTCTAATATCATTTAAAGCATCAAAAATTCTGATCACATCAATTCCATTTTCAACTGATTTTTTGATAAATCTCTCTAATACATCATCAGGATAATGCTTATATCCCAGAATATTTTGACCTCTTAATAACATCTGCAGCTTAGTATTTTTAATCCCTTTCCTTATTTTCCGGAGCCGCTGCCAGGGATCCTCATTTAAAAAACGCATACAGCTGTCAAAGGTAGCTCCTCCCCATACTTCTAGCGCATAATAACCTGCCTGATCAAGCTTAGTTAAAATTGGCAAAATATCTTCAATTTTTAATCTGGTTGCAATCAAAGACTGCTGACCATCTCTTAAAACTGTTTCTGTAAATTTAACTGACATTTCTATAACCACCTAATTTATATATTTTTGAATAGCTTTTAATTTTAATGTTTATTTATGAAAATTACTTTTATTTTTAAAAAATTTTTCTTAAAAAAAGACAGTCCTTAATGAACTGCCTTTTAAAAATTTAGCTTATTTCTTTTCTTCAAGTCTCTGATATAAATCCATAAATTCCTTTGCCATATCTTTTAGCAAGATAGCTGTCATCAGATGATCCTGAGCGTGAGTGAGCAGTAAACTGCTTTCTACTTTATCTCCACCAGCTTCTCGATTAATTAATTCAGTCTGCTTTAGATGAGCCTTAATCAATTTATCATCTGCCTCTTCATAAACTACCTCTGCCTGTTCAGGTTCATTATTTTTTGCGTGTTTAACAGCTTCTAAAAATTTCTTTTTTACATCTCCACTTAAAGAAATAATTTCAATCAGATTCTCTTCTAATTCCATCAATATCCTCCT
>NZ_QBLR01000121.1:0-10098 GCF_003070835.1 Halanaerobium sp.
AGATGTGTATAAGAGACAGTTCCATATCTCCCTTTTTTATTTTCGTCATAATAGTCTTCATCCATTGCTATATGTTTCATTTTTAAACAGACAACTACGTCATTAGCACCTTTAAAATGGTCTTTTTTCCATAAAAATTCACATTCAATATTTAAAAAAGATTCAGCTATTCTGGGTGCAGCTACTGTTTTTGATTCTTCAACTGTTAAACCAGATTTTTTAATTTCATCATCTTCAAAATTATTATTTTTAATAGTTGCCTGACATTTATCATATATATCAGCTGAAGGAAAATTTAATACACATTCTTTTGTCTTCAAGAGACTCTTATATAAATGTCCCTTTTTTGAAACTGAGCCAATAATACAGATGAATTCTCCTGCATCTCCGGTAAATGTTGACCAGGACTGTAAACAGGCATTTGGCTTTCTATTACTTTTATAAGTAGTAATTAAAAATATTGGAGATGGAATTGCTGTCAAATAATCTCCCCAGGAAAAAGTATTAAATTCTCCAGGCCACTGCTCTTCATACAGGTCTGGTTTTTGGCTAAATTCTTTTTTCATTAATTTCAACTCCCTATTCCAATATGATTTATTTTTATTAAAATTTACATCTCTTAAATTATTATGTCACTATATAACAGCAATACTAAAAATAATTAAAAGTAATCCTAAGGTACCACTAAGATATAATCTGCGAACGTAAAGCCGTCCTTTTTTGATAGTTTGACTTTTTATAAGTTTTATTCCCCAAAATAATATTAAAATATTTGTTAAAGTAATAATGATTAAATAACTGCTTCCAAAGAGATTCAAAATCACCGGTAGAAAACTTAATAATATAAAAATAATGAATAATAAGTAAGATAGAAGTCCATACCTGTGGCAAAATTAAAAGGGATTTTAAAGGTCAGATTTAACATGCCTGGAACTCCAAATTTTCTCACTAAATCATCTAAACCTACCCTTTTTAAACCATTATTAACAAACATTTTCCAGGAGCCAACATTGTCATCCCTAACAAGAGCACTGTACCCATCACAAGCTTCTTTTTCCATTGCTTTCAAACAACGATCAACAAGTTTGCTGCCAATGCCTTTTCCATGAGCCGCCTTATCTACAAATATAAAGTCAACATAACCAATTTTTTTATTAGCTACACTAAAGTATTTGTATAAGACTGCTCCAATAACCTTATTTTCTTCAACTTCAACAAAACAGTCTTTTGGATCTGGTATAAAAAGCCCTTCAAACCATTCAAATGTTTTCTTTCCCAGCTTTTTTACTTCCTTTGCTTCACTTTTTTTCATGGCCCTTATTTCTGTCATATTATCCCCCCTTTTATAGTAAATTTTATTTAAAACACTAATAAATTAAGGTTATAAAACCACCAGACAATTCCAGCTGATAATATGGTATAAATTGTATAAATAATCTTGGAGGAAAGTTTCCAACTTCTAATTGACCAAACTCTTAAATTTGTAAATAGAAGGAAAACTAATAATACTGGTAAAATCCAGATAAAGGTTGTTAATTTATCAAACAGAGCTGAAGCAGTTAAAAATAGATAGGGAACATTATAGACCGGATGTACATCTAAAAATAGATAAGCAAAAGCTGCTATAAATCCTATTGTTAGAAAGCCAAATACAATAGGTGTAAGTTTTTCTAAATAATATTTTTTTCTTATTGATCTCTTAAATAATGATTTTATCCATTTAAATGAAAGAATCAGGGTTAAAATAATAAATACTAAGATAAATGCTGCATTTATTAAAGGGTCTTCATCCCAGGATGCTCGTTTTAATACATTAGGGCTATTTGTCCAGAGTTCGTTAACCTCCCCTTCTTGATTAACGGCAGCATATAATTTATTGCCACTTTGATTATCATAAAATACTCCAGCTTCAATTTGTCTTAATCGATTAGTTTCGCCCATAAAGTTATAAATAATATTTTCATCAGGGTCAAGCTCGATATTTGTAATTGAGAAATACTTAGTTATTGACTCATAAGTTGTGTGATTAACTCTATTAATTATATATTTTCCTTCTATAAGTTTTGGATTGATAAAATTGCTGTTTTCAGATAAGGATGTAGTGCTTTCTTTTTTAGGAAAATAACGATCTATAAAACTCTTGATCAATAAATCCCTTGCCTTTGCAGCATCCCTGCCATTATATGAAACAAATAATCCGGTATTAAGTTCCGGAATTAAATAAAGTCCACTGTGAAATAAAAATGTATCTCCACCATGGGTAATCATTCGATATCCATTATAATTCATTTCAATAA
This sequence comes from Halanaerobium sp., assembly GCF_003070835.1. NCBI lineage: Bacteria > Bacillati > Bacillota > Clostridia > Halanaerobiales > Halanaerobiaceae > Halanaerobium > Halanaerobium sp. Next base: position 2,298 of record NZ_QBLR01000121.1, read on the forward strand.
AGCCATGGGCCATCCCAGAAAATTCATTGTGATGAGTAAAAGATTGTGAATGCATTTCTGCTGCAGTTTCAGGATTTAAAATTCTATTCCCCTGATAACCCCCCATATTTAAATGGGCAAGCATAAATTTGGCCATATCTTCTGCAGTGCTGCTCAATCCTCCTACTGGGTAAGGTTGAATATATTCAAAATTATCACTCTGATAAGAACCTTTAATATAGGCAAAACTTAAAGAAGTCTCTTCTGTTACCCCTGCTGGAACAGGCTGTTTAAATGTACTGTTGCTCATGTTCAGCGGTTTAAAAATATTAGTTTCTACATATTCAGCAAATGTCATACCTGAGACCCGTTCAACAATATAGGCAGCTAAGGCTGAACCATAATTAGAATAAGCCATTTCTCTGCCAGCAGGATAAACTCTCGCCGGCATATAATCCTTTAGATAAGTTCCTAAGGGTTTTATATTTTCCTCAGATAGAACAAAGAGATCTTTAATTTTGTCTTCAAAGCCAGCATTATGATTTAAGAGGTTCATCAGAGTTATATCTTTAATATCTTCATTATTATCTCTGCCTGCTATTTCATTTGGAATTTCAAAGTCTAAATATTCATTTATATTTTCATTTAAATCAACTTTACCCTGCTCCACAAGCTGCATAATTGAAGTCCAGATAAATAGTTTTGAGACAGAACCAGGTCTAAATAGAGTATTATCAGCATCTACTCTTTTATTGTTTTCAAGATCATAATAACCATATCCTTTTTTAAAAAGAATTTCTCCATCTTTAACTACTGAAATCGTCACACCAGGCACTTTATATTCCTCCATCTGAGATTTAAAAAATCCATCAAAAAATGATTCCAGAGAATCAAGATCCTCTAAATTTTGGGCAAATGTACTACTGCTGATAATTAATAAAAAAATTAAAACTAAAAGTGATGTAACACTAATTTTTCTCTTTTTCAATTTTACTGGCCCCTTTCGAATAATTACTAATAAAATTTAACATATTTTCTTGTTCAGTAACTAACCTTTAAAAGCAATCGTGTCAAGTTGAATTAAAAGCCCTTCCTGTCTACCACGGTGAGCAAAGTTATTATTCCAAATAAACAATTTAAGCAATGCCCTTATAATTTTTTTATAACATAAATTCCACTAATCTTTTTTCCCTTAGGATATGTTTTGGCTGGACATATTCCAAATTGAAGTGTCCTCCACATTTGAATAGCTTCTATCTTATCCTCTGAACTCCAGGCACGAATTTGATAAACATTCTTTTTCCTGCAAATGTTTTTGGATTTACACCAACTATCTTTTTCCAATATATAGATATCATTCCAACTAACCTATTATCTATTTTTGCCACTAAAGAAAATCCATTAGTTAAATGCATATGACTTTCAATTATTTTCTTATTCCACTGTGACTCTGCTGACCATTTATCTTTTATTTCTTTATCAGCTTCTATTATTTTAATATTTTCTTTAGAAAAATTCATAAATTTTATACTCCTTGATATTTATCCTGTATTCTTGCAGTAAATTAATTAGTACTTTTTCGTGTTGATGAGCCACTTTTTTCAATTCTTCATAAAACCCTTTGAAATTCTTATTTGTAATTTCTAGTTCTTTTTTCGGCTTATTGTGTCGCATCAGCTCATCAAGACTAAGAATTAATTTTTTGATATATTCTTTTTTGCTTTTTAAAGAACTACTCCTAACGGCTAAATTAAAGTGATTTAAATAATTTTCTGGCAAAATAGAATAATTTTTTACCTCATCTTCAATATTGTAAACTCCTTTTTTTATATATGTCGAATTTAATAGAGCAGTCGCATTTGCTATCAAATTTAATATCTGATAACAGTTTGAATCCACTAGTTCATATTCTTCATTTATGTATTCCATCTCAAAGTAGATTGACTTTGCTCTGGTTAATAATTTTTCTGCTTCATTAATCAAAATATTTTTATATTCTGGATTTGTAGTTAATTCTTTTATTCTTTCTTTTAAAGATTTAAACCTTTTTAAATCAGCTGGTTTATTATAATATACTACTACTCCCTCAGCAATTATTGAAGTTATTGTTTCTTTAAAATTTGCGATTTGTTCAGCCCGCTCCCAGGATAAAGGCCAAAAATCATAGCCAATGTCATCAATAACAAACTGCATATTCATCTCATAACCTTTATTTGTTTTTGGAATATAGAAAAAATCTAAATCTGATTTTTGATAGGCCGAACCCGTGATATATGATCCATAACAGACAACTACTGCAATATCATCTCTATATTTACTTTTAATTTTATTAATTAAAGCTTTTATTATTTTCTCTTTATCTTCTGGTAAATTAGAAATTTTATTGTTCATTTTCACCACTCCAAAAAATGAATAATATTATTAGAAGCTCTTATTGCTATTATTGAAATCAAAAGGATGAGCCGGGCTGAGAAAGAAATTCAATTTCTTCAGCAGTAGAATTTCGCCCGAGTATTTCATTCCGGTGAGGGTACCTTCCAAATCGCTCTATAATCCTCTTGTGCTTGATCTCATATTCGAAATAATCTTCCAGGCCAGGCTCGTTGAAAAGTCTAACTGCTTTTTTGTGTATAATTAGTGATTCGCTATGCATAAATGGCATATAAAAGAAACTGCGTTTGAAAGTTTCAAGTTTAGTATGGAAGCCCTTTCTAATCGCATCCTGGGCCAGAACTAATGCAGCAAGATCATTCGCGAATGCGCCAGGCTTTCCTCGGTTAATATTTCGGGAGAACTGATCCAGCAGAATTATTTCTGCCAGACTTCCTTCTGGAGTCACTCGCCAGGATTCAAGCTCTCCTTTAGTTGCAGCATCATGAAGCTCTCCAAAGCGTTCACAAATTTTTTCATCAAGCTCTTCAGATGAATTAAACCATTGTTTCGGGTCTAATTCTTCAAACCAGAATTCAAGTACTTCTCTACTTTTATCAGTCATTTTTTCTTGCCCCCTTATACGGACTTCTATCTTTATTTTTGGTTAATTGGATGTCTAAAAATTATGCTGATAATTTTCAGATGATTTATCACGAATCAATTGGTATGAAAACATACTATCTATATAAGTAAAACTTAACTCCTCTTCCTTCCTTATATTTAATCATTAAAATTTGTTTTTTCTAGTATCCCCCTGGGCTTCTCAACATACCAGCCTCACCGCTAAATAGATTATTAGACGACCGTAGGCCATTTATTTTACTCCCACATATATAGCCGTTTTACTTTTGTACTATCCATAAGCGGCATTCAGTTGAAAACTCTTTAACTTTTTTATTCTCTTTAAATAGGTCTTCTCTATAAAAATCTTCTATTAGCTTCCAGCCTGTCTCTTCTAAACATTCTATTATCTCTTCCCGGTTTGGAAAATGTATAAATAAATCTCTATCATCATTATCTGATGGCAGGATCTTATCACCATATTCATAAATTCTTTTATCCTGGTTACCAGCTTGCCAGAGCTTTTCTTCTTTTTTCCAGAATTCTTTAAAATTCTCGTTATTTTCGCGATCATGAGTTGTGAAAATAAAAATACCATTATCGGTCAAGACTCTTTTTATTTCTTTTAATGCTTTAATTCTATTTTTTCTCTCTGGTATCTGCATCAATCCATTAAATGAGAACAGTGCTTGCTCAAAAGAATTATCTTCAAAGTTTAAGTCAGTTGCATCTCCAACGATAAATTCAATATCAGTCTTTTTTTCTTTATTTATTGTTTTAGCTGCAGATATCATTTCCGGAGTTAAATCTAAACCTATGATATTTTTATAGCCCATTTCATAAAGGTTAAATGTTGTTCTGCCTGCTCCACAACCAACATCTAATATTGATTTATCTTTATCAAAATATTTGTTGATTACATATTTTTCTGATTCCCATAAGCCAATATTTTCAATGGCATTACTATAGTTTTCTGTAGCTTTTTCAAAAGATTCTTTAACAAAGTTCTTGGTTATTTTCTGCATATTATCCCTCAATTTTTTTATCTTTTATAATATAATTCAGTTTATAAAATATATTCTAACTGACAATCATAAGGTTCTTTAGCTACTAATTTTTCATTATATTCAACCGCCTCTTGACATCCCATAGCTTTATAAAATAATTGTGTCTCTTCAGCTGAATGTGCCGATATATAAAGTTTTTCTGCACCTGCGTCTTTTGCCTTTTTACATACAAGTTTAAATAAACTTTTTCCTATTCCTTGACCACGATAATTATTAGATGCATGAATACTAGAAAGTTGTAAATAATTGTTCTTTGAACCAAAAAAATGATTTTCTAAAGAAGCAAAGCCAACAAGATTTTTCCCTTTAAATGTTCCAAACACTGTTCCACCTGTCTTTATAGTTTTTTGTAAGCATTTCACTAAAAATTCATATTCATCAATTCCCCAATTTTCAGTAAATGATATATTTTTTAAGATCCATTTTTTGTTTTCTTTTCGCCAACATTTATTAACTTCCTGATGTCTGTCGAAATTTGAAAATAATGATAGTTTTATTTCGTCTTTTTTTAATTTTCTATAACTGATATTGTTCATTTTCCCCTCCAATAAAACCTTGATTTTGCTTTAAATTTTAAATAACCTGCCAGTTATCTCCATACTTTACTTCTTCATTCTCATTATTATGATCAAACAGGAAAAGGCGGAATCCATCTAAACCAATGTTTGATTGAATTAATTATTTATATACTTCAAGTAAAAGAAAAAAACACCTGCATTTATACAGAAATATTTAATATGAGTTAAATTTAAAAATTTATTTCCTCTTTATAACATATCTGTGATACAATAAATTTAAAAATTGGTAACAGCTACGGGTTTAATATTCATAAATAAAAAAAGGGCCAGCCTTAGGCCAACCCAATCTTATCATCTATATCTGATACTTCAGAAACTATTTTTAACAAGATATATTTATTAGTATTCTCTATTTCATTAAAATCAAGCTTAACAATCAGGATACTCTTAAAAATTCAATTCTTCCTAATTTCTTTACCACGGCAGTAAATTATCCTCTATATTTTCTTTATAGAGTCTCTCATATTCTTTAACTCTCTCTGAAGTTAAATTATCAGATGCACTCAAATTCTCCTTTAGCTGTTTCTCATTTCTTACACCCGGGATAACTGTCGAAACCTCGGGATAACTTAATATATATCCTAAAGCCTCCTGAACCATACTATTACTTTCACTCTTTATCTCTTTAACTCTCTCAACCAAATCTGCCCTTCTTTTGATAACTTGTGGAGACCAGCGATCCCTTATTCCAGAAAATTCACTATTGTGATCATATTTACCAGTTAACCAACCTGAATCTAAAGGAACTTTTACTATTAGCCCGACATCCTTTTCTCTAGCTAAAGAGAAAGCATCTTTAGTCTCCTGATGAAAAATATTAAAAAATATCTCTAAAACTTCTGAATCGCTATTTTCTAAAACATATTTCATTTGAGTACTGGTATCAACAGATACACCATAACTTTTAATCTTGCCAGACTGTTTCAATTCCTCTAAAATTTGATAATGATTCTGCTCTCCTCTCATAATCTCATGAGGTGGACTATGTAACAATACTGAGTCAAGGTAGTCTGTCTGCAGCTTTCTCAAACTGGTCTCGACCGAATCCTTAATTAAAGAAGGATTAAAATCTGTATGTCCATCAGCAAAATGGCCAAACTTAGTACTGATTATTACTCGCTCTCTTTTTCCCTTTAAAGCCTTACCTAAAAGTTCTTCACTCTTCCCGCCAGCATAGTTTGGAGCGGTATCAAAAAAATTACAGCCCAGATCTATAGCTTTATGAACAAGTTTGATCGCTTCTTTATCTGTGGCTCCTTTCCAACTTTCTGTGTTGCCCAACTGCCAGGCTCCAAAACCAACTTCTGATACCCTTAAACCGGTGCTTCCCATTCTTCTTTTCTTCATCTATAATTCCTCCTTTTTTAATTAGAAAATTAATCTGATGGCTCAATTCTCAGCCGCTAGACTAATAAAAAAACTTAAATTTTTGGGTTTAAATGTAATAAAAGTATATCATTAATGCTATCACATCTTGTAATCAAAATAAAGATTGTAATTGCTCTTTTTGCTGGAGCGAAATGGATATTTGTATGATTCACTGCTTCATTTTGTTTCTGATACCTTAGAAAAAACTTTTATCTTGTTTCATTTTCTACAGCAATGTAAGCAGATTCTAATTTAGATTTCAAAGTTATGGATTGTCAACCCTTTTTAAAACAATTTTTTATCGAACATTAAATATCTATATTCAACAGGTGTTAGGTAATCTAACGACCCGTGGATTCTGTGGTTATTATACCAGTTAACATAGTCAAATAGCTCATATTCCAGCTCTTCAAAGCTGTTAAAGATTCTGTCATAAGCAAATTCAGTTTTAACTACTTTAAAAGCAGCTTCTGCCACTGCATTATCATAAGGGCAACCTTTATTGCTTAAAGAACGCTCAATATCGAAGCTGTCTAAAATATCATCGATAGCTTTATTTTTAAATTCATTACCTCTATCAGTATGTAAAATATTAATCTGATCCAGTGGTCTTTTAATACTTTTAAAAGCCTCAGTTACTAATTCAGCATTTTTCTTTTTACCTGCTGCATAACCTATGAATTCACGGTTGAAGAGGTCGATTATCAGGCAAATATAGTTCCATTTGCCATTTACATTAACATAGGTTAGATCACTAACAACAACATCTAGAGTTTCTTTTTTATCAAATTCCCTATTTACAACATTGGCTATTTTATCTTCATTACAACTGGGAGAATGAACTTTGTATTGTTTTTTGGTATAAGTGGAAACCAGGTCATACTTTTTCATTATTTTACCAATTTTACGTCTTGATACCTGATAGCCTTTTTTAGCTAATTTTCTTTTGATTTTCCTGGTTCCATAGTGATTTCTACTTGCTTTGTGAATAGCAATTACTTCACTTTCTAGTTCAGTATTAACTGTGTTTTCTTTAGGGGTATAATAGATCATACCCCTTGATATATTGAGTGCTTTGCACATGGCGCTGATACTGTATTTATCCCTATTTGCTTTAATGACTGCTACTTTCGTCCCATTATCAGCGCCGCTTGCTTTAAAATATCAATCTCCATTTTTAGCTGCTTATTTTCTTTACGAAGTTCAATTAATTCTTTTTCTTTGTCAGTTCTATTATCTTTAGCTTTAAAGGAACCAGAGTTATTATAGTGTTTAATCCATTTATGAAGAGTGGATCTAGCCATTCCATATTCTTTAAGTATTTCAGTTTGGTTTTTACCATTATTAGTGTTATCTGTCAAATTAATCCATTAGAAAACGATAAATATTAATCAAAATAATTTAAAGGGGATCAGTGAGTGGTATTTGTCTCTGAAAAAAGCAATCAACCCAGGAATATTGGAGCTAAACCTGTGCAGATAAAAATATACTGCTCGTTTGTAGAGGAGTAGTTTTTTCTGGAGTAGATATTCTTTCATACAGCAGATAATATAATTTAGAGATCTCTGAAATCTAGGGAAGAGAAAGGCTGGAAGAATCGAAACAGTTTTCTTACAGTGCTGGCATTTGTATCTTCTAATTTGTATCCAGAAGCATTTGCCATCAATAGTGATAACATAGCGGTGGTAAAATCCATGTTTCAGAAGTTTATCATGGCAGTGAGGACATTCTTCAGGGTGAGGAAAATTATTATTCTGGCCGAGCTCAGAATATTTTTTTACAGGTATTTTAAAGTCATGAATGATTTGCATCTGA
>NZ_QBLR01000122.1:0-10101 GCF_003070835.1 Halanaerobium sp.
CCTTTATGCAGGCATTAAATTAGTTAAAGATGGTATCTATATTTCCAAACATGATTAAATAAAATAAGAAGACAGGGGTGGTGTTAAATGGATTTAGGAGATATTATTTTAGGTGTTGTGACAATTTTTGTATTTATTTATCTTTCGTATGTTCTATTTTTTCCAACAAAGTTCTAAAAGGAAGGTGATAAGATGTTAAATATATTAGCTTTAATTGTATTTTTTGTACTATTATTTGCTTTAATATATGTCTTCGGCGAATATATAGCCTGGATATATCAGGACGAGACAAAGAGTAAAAGTGAGTTACCTAAAAAGTTGAAATTTTTTAAAAAACTGGATCGTCCTTTTAAGTTGATTGAAGAGAAAATATTTTCATTTTTGAATATTGAGCCGGACAAAGAAATGAACTGGAAGCAGTACTTATTTTCTTTACTGATTTTTAATGGAATTTTATTTGTTTTTCTCTTTTTGGTCTTTAAATTCCAGAATATTCTGCCTCTAAACCCTCTTAATTTAGATGGGATGAGCTGGGACCAGGCTTTTCATACTGCCAGTACCTTTGTCAGTAATACCAATCAGCAGCATTATGGTGGAGAAAACCTGTCATATTTTTCTCAACTTTTTGCAGTTGGACTGGCAATGTTTTTATCAGCCGGAACCGGTCTGGCACTGGCACCAGCCTTTACCAGAGGAATCCAGAATGAAGAGGAAACAAAACTTGGTAATTTTTATGTTAATCTGATTAAGGGTTTAATCAGATTTTTACTTCCAGTTTCCTTCATAGTTGCTCTAATATTAATTTCTCAGGGTTCACCTCAGTGGCTTGGTGGTGAGATTGTAGTAAACACTATTGAGGGAGTTAAGCAGGCAATTCGTGTAGGTCCTGTAGCTGGAATAGAAGCAATTAAAACCTTAGGGACAAATGGTGGCGGCTACTTTGCAGCTAATGCTGCTCATCCATTTGAAAACCCGACAATATTAGCAAACATAGTCCTGAACTTAATCATGCTGGCCAGCCCGATGGCAATAATTTATGCCTTTGGAATCTGGATGGGCAAGAGAAGACATGGAGTCATTTTAATTGGGGCCTTATTTGTTATCTTTCTTGGTCTTTTCTGGGTTACTGCAGCTGGAGAAATGCAGCCCAATCGAGCAGTAACAATGGCAGAAAAAGATTTAAATATAACAGTTGATCAGAGTGCAGGTAATATGGAAGGGAAAGAGACTCGCTTTGGCAGTCTTTTAAGTTCGCTCTGGGCAATATCCACAACTTCAACTACCAATGGCGCGGTTAACAGTATGCATAATAGTTATAGCCCACAGGGGCTCATGGGTCCATTCCTGGCTATGGCAATGAACTGCCTCTATAATGGTATTGGAGTTGGATTACTTAATTTAATGACCTATATCTTTATCTGTGTCTTTATCGCAGGTCTGATGATTGGTCGGGCACCACAATACTTAGGTAAACAGATTGAATGGAGAGAAGTTAAAATTGCTGCTTTAATTATACTTTTACTGCCTGTCTTAGTCTTATTTCCAACTTCAATTGCAGTAATAACAGAAGCAGGAAAAGAAGCAATTAATAATCCTGGGTTTACCGGTTTTTCGGAAGTGCTTTATGAGATGTTTTCAGCCGGAGCCAATAATGGCAGTGGGATGGAAGGCTTGATGGATAATACAGTATTTTATAACTTACTCAATGGCGGTGCAATTTTAATGGGAAGATATCTTCCTATTTTTGGTCAGCTATTAATAGCTGGTAATTTATCAAAGAAAAAAATCAGACCAGAAACAGAAGGAACACTTAAAGTGGAAAATCTATCATTTCTAGTTCTATTTGTTGGTGTAATGATTATTATTGGTGGTTTAATCTTTATGCCTGCATTAGCAGTAGGACCAATTGCAGAAATGCTAAGTGGGGGGATGTAAAGATGTTCGATATAGATTGGGAACAGCAGTGGACAGCAATTAAACAGTCGTTTATCAAACTTGATCCCGGTTATTTAATTAAAAACCCGGTAATGTTTGTAGTAGAACTCTGTACTATACTGACAATAATTTTGACAATTTATCCACCGCTTTTTAATGGCCAGCAGCCTACCTGGTATTATCTGACAATCACAATTATTTTAGTCTTCACTTTATTATTTGCAAATTATGCTGAATCTTTAGCAGAACTGCAGGGTGAAGCTCATGCCGATAGCTTAAAGGCCTTACAGGTTGAGACTGAAGGTAAAAGATTAAAAAATAAGGATATTGAATTAGCTGAAATAACAGAAGCTGATTATGAGGTTGTTGCTGGAGAAGATATAGAAAAAGGAGATTATGTCTTTGTCGAAAAAGGTGACATCATCCCTCGTGATGGAGAAGTTGTTGAAGGAAGTGCCTCTATTGACGAGTCAGCAATTACAGGAGAATCAGAGCCTGTGATTCGAGAAAGTGGTGGTGACAGAAACTCTGTTACAGAAGGAACAGAAGTTTTAAGTGATGTGCTTAAAATTAAAGTTACTGCTGCAGTAGGAGAATCATTTTTAGACAGAATGATCGGCTTGGTAGAAACTGCATCCAGACAGAAAACTCCCAATGAAATCTCGATGACCCTGCTTTTAGCCAGCTTTACCTTTGTCTACCTGGCAGCAGTTGTGACAATGCGTTTCTTTGGTATGTATGTGGATATGAATGTTGATGTAGCCAATTTGATTGCTCTTTTAATCGGTTTAATGCCGACAACAATCGGGGCTCTCTTAGCATCAATCAGAATTGCCGGGATGACCAGAGTAACTAAAGAGAACATAATTGCTAAATCAGGTAAGGCAGTTGAGTCAGCAGGTGACCTTGATGCGCTAATCTTAGATAAAACAGGTACAATTACAACTGGAGAAAGAATAGCTGAAGAATTTATTGCAGTTGGCAGTGAAGATAATGATTTATATAAAGCCTGTCTGCAGTCTTCCTATTTTGATGAAACTCCAGAAGGACGCTCAATAGTTAACCTGGCACATGATCTGGATGTTGAGGTAGATGAAAGTGAGCTGACAAAAGAAAATTTTGTGGAGTTCTCTGCAAAAACCAGAATGAGTGGTATTGATCTGCCAGATGGAACAGAAGTCCGCAAAGGTTCTGTAGAAGCAGTAAAGGAGTATTCAGAAGAGATTCCTGATGGATTAACTGATAAAGCCCATGAAATTGCAGATAGTGGAGGAACTCCTCTGGCTGTAGCTGTTGATAAAAAAATTCTTGGTTTAATTGAACTCCAGGATGAATTAAAAGTAGGAATTAAAGCCAGAATCCAGGAGCTGCAGGAAATGGGAGTAAAATGTATTATGGCAACTGGTGATAATGAGAGAACTGCCCGCTATGTAGCTGAGCAGGCAGGGATAGAAGAATACTATTCTGAATTTAAGCCGGAAGAAAAAATTGCGCTGGTAGAAAAAATTCAAAAACAGGGTAAACTAATAGGGATGACAGGTGATGGTACCAATGATGCTCCTGCTTTGGCTAAAGCTGATGTAGGACTTGCCATGCAGGCCGGTACCAATGCTGCTAAAGAGGCTGGTAATATGGTTGACCTTGATTCTGATCCGACTAAATTAATTGAGGTAGTTGCTATTGGTAAACAGCTTTTAATGACCAGAGGTTCGCTAACGACATTCAGTATTGCCAATGATATTTCGAGATACTTTGCTCTGGTTCCTGCAATTTTTAGTGCCGGGATACCTGCTTTACAGCAGATTAACTTTATGAATTTATATTCTCCACAGAGTGTAGTAATTGCTTCTTTAATTTATAACTCTCTGATTATCCCCTTTTTAATCCCACTTGCTATGAAAGGTGTGGATTATAAAGCGGAGAGTTCATCTAAATTACTGCGCAAGAATCTGGTTATGTATGGTGGAGCCGGTTTAATTGCACCATTTATTTCTATTAAATTAATCGATATGCTATTAGTTATGCTGGGGGTGTTTTAAATGAGTGTTAAAAAGAATATAATAACAGCAGCCAAGTTAATAGTTCTCTCACTTTTTATTTTCTCAATTCTTTATCCACTTTTACTGGGTGGAGTTGGACAGCTGTTTGGTAGTGAAGCTAAAGGAAGCATAGTTTATCAGGATGGAGAGGCTGTTGGTTCCAGACTTATCGGTCAAAACTTTGACAGCGACAGCTACTTTATCTCAAGACCATCTTCAATTAATTATGATGCTTCAACTTCTGGTAGTGCTAATTTAGCTGCTTCTAATCCTAAATTACAGCAGAGAATTAAAGCTGATTTAGAAGAAATTGAAGCCAAATATCAGCCGGGTAATAAAGCTGTACCGGCAAATTTAATTACCGAATCTGGCTCTGCTCTAGATCCACATATATCACCTGAAGCAGCTTATTTTCAGGTAAAATATCTGGCAGAACAGACAGGAATTTCTGAGTCAACCCTGAATTCGTTAATAGAAGAGCATACAGAGTCAAAGCTGCTCGGATTATTTGGAAAAAGCAGAGTTAATGTGCTGGAATTAAACCTGGCACTTGAGGAGGTATTAGATTAATGAATGATAAATTACATGAAAACTGGCCTGGGTATAAAAAGATATTACTTCCTTTAGGTCATAAAGCAGATATCAACAATTTAACTGATCTAGCTTCCTACATTATTGAGCGAAAAAAAGGAGAGGTTAAATTCATCCATGTGATGCGTGAGGGAAGTTATATAGACTTACCGCGTGAATGGAGAGAGGGTGCTAAACGAGTTACAGAAAGTCACCATAAGATGATGAGGTATGGTATTCATAGTGATCGTGAAATTGTAACTTCTAAGACTATAGAACGGGGCATTTTAGAGACTGCTTTTGATATGGAGGCCGAAGCAATTATTCTGGGCTGGGGTCCTAAACCGGGTGCTAAAATCTCTAAAATGGCTTCTCATATCATGGATAATTTTCATGGTGATGTGATTATCTATAAAAACCGAGTTGATATTGAAAAGACAAAAAGGATAATGTATCCTGTAGCTAAAGACCCTTCTAGAAGTAGATTGAATTTAATTAAACATATTGTTCAGGAGACTGGTGCCATATTGACATTAACTCATTATGTTGACAAAAGAGACGGCAGCCGTCAAAAAGGTAAAGAAGTGCTGGAGCAGGCAAAAGAAAAAGCGCTTGAATTTGGCCTGGAAGTCGAAACAATGATGCTGGAAGGAAATTCGTTGGCTTCCAGTATCAAAGAGGCCACTGAAGATTTTGACCTGCTGGTAATCGGTCCATCTGGTGACTGGTGGGTTTATCAGACAGTTTTTGGCCGCAAAACAGATAAAATAGCAGAAGCTGCTCAGTGTTCAGTGCTCCTGCATAAGTATAAAAGTGAAGAAGAGTAGAGTTATGATTTTAAATTAATATTGTTATATTTCAACCCCAGAGACTTCATTTATTCCGTGAATAATGGAGCTTCTCTGGGGTTTTTATTTTGTATAATATTTTCTTCAGAAGAACTTAATAATTAGATATTTTTTCGAGTTTTATGTAATATAATAAATTTAGGCTCAAGTAGTAAGTTGAAATATCAGGGAGGTGCTGAAAAATGAAAGACAAGAAAAAAGTAGCTAAGAAAAAACCTGTGAAGAAAGAAAGTGAAAAGAAAGAAGAAAAGAAATAATTTCTTTAATCAGTAACAGCTAAACTATGTATATTTTCCCCTGTAGACTTAATGCTAACAGGGAATTTTTTTGTTAAGCTATCTAATTGTTGTAGTTGATAAGTGTTAAAAACCTCCGCACATATCTATAAGTGCGGATAATTATACGGAGATGTCATTATAGATCCTAATATTTACAATAAGATAAAGAATATATTTGGGAGGAATAATGGATATGCTCGGACTAAAGATATACTTGAGGCAGATATTCATTCATCACATCTATACAAACTTCAGGAAGATGGAGAGATCACCAGGATCAAAAGGGGGCTTTACCGCTGGAATAATGATGAATTTAATCCCAGTACAGAACTAATCGAAGTAAGTAATATAGTTCCTAATGGTGTAATTTGTCTGCTTTCAGCTCTTTCATATTATGATCTCACCATAACCAATCCCTGGGAGTATTATATTGCCATTCATCGAGATGAACACAGGCCTAAACTGCCTGATTATCCGCCGCTCTCTATTTTTTGTTTTGCAGGTAAACAGTTTAATACCGGGATTAAAGAGGTTGATATTGAGGGTAGTAGGGTTAAAATATTTGATAAGGAGAAAACAATATTTATTATTTTACTAATATAAAAATAAAAAGAGTATTAATTTGAATAAAGGTCAGTCCATCTAGGATTCAAAACACTTGTATATTTAGGAAAAAGTAAGAAGAGTAGAGTTAATAAGGTATAATCACACTTAATAGTTAATATAGCCATCTAATTTGATTTTTAACTTTAGTATTTTTTCTGTATAATTATTGACAAGAATTAGCTTTTATGACAATTATCAGGAAAATAGAGGTCTTAAGGACTGAAATTTAACTGTCTATATTGTTAAGGGAAGAAGGACCAGTTATAATGCTGCGTTCGGAGCCCGTGCCAACATTAATATGTTGGCTTTTTTTAATTTATACGCAATTTATTTCTAAACCGGGAGGTTATACTATGAAAAATAAAGATGGTGTAGCATATCTTAGGGATGGTAAATTATATATTAGTGATCCTGAAGGTTTAGGAAGATATCCTAGAATATCCGCAGGTAAAGATGTAGAATTATATCTTGAAGACAATAAGATAAAAGATGAGATTGTAGTTTCTGAAAGCTCGCTCAAAGATATTGTGCTTGATTTAAATAATACCATCAAGAAAAAAGATCTCAATTTAAAATTTGATAACAAAGGTTTAAAAGCTTATCTTGAAATTAGTACCTCACCTGCTAAAAAGTTAAGTTTAAAGAATATCCAGCCTTCTAATATAATAAAAGTAAAAAGTGAAGTTGTAGATGAAATTTATCCAGAGGTTAATGAAAAAGAAATAAGAAGTCTTTTGCAAGAAAAAAGTGTATCTTACGGTATTAAAGAGGAAGTAATAAAGGATATAGTTAGTAGCAGAGAATATAATGATAGTTATTTAGTTGCAGAAGGGAAGCAGGCTGAATCTGGAAAAGATGCAGAAATAATTACTACAGAAAAGTATAAGGAAAGAAAAAATAAAATATTTAATGAAATAAATTCTGTAGAAAAGGGAGATACCATCTGCTATAAGAAGAGTTTAAAAAAGGGTAATCCTGGTATAAATGTTTTTGGTGAAGAAATTAAACCTGCTGCAGTTAAAGATATAGAACTAAGAGCTGGAGAAAATGTTAGATTAATTAAGAATAAAGCAGTTGCTGAAAAAGGTGGACAGCCTAAAATAGTAAAAAAGAACAATACTGCTCTTGTTAAGGTGGTAGAGCAGTATGTGATCAATAATGATATTGACAAAAATACTGGAGATATTAATTATGATGGGGATCTATTGGTCAAAGGTAATGTTCAGGATTATTTTAATGTCAGTGTTGGCCAGGATTTAAAGGTCAGCGGTAATGTTGCTAATGCAGAAGTTTTAACCAGAGGTTCACTGTTTGTTAATAAAAACATTATCGGCAGTAAGGTTAAAGTTGGAAACTACTTAGATGATGATTTGTTAAACTTTTTGGAAAAGACTGAAAGATTAATAGAGGATATTTCAAAATCTATTGATGAAATACTTGGTGAAGCAGATAAGAGGAAAATGGGTTCTTCAGTTAAATTAGGTAGGATATTAAAATTACTAATAGAGGATAAATTTGATGAATTACCTGATTTGATTGGAAATCTAAGAGACAAAATAGATGATAATTATAAGTTGAAAAAAACTTTGAATAAACTTGCACCATTTATGAATAAACTTCATAAATTAGAAAATCTTAATAACTATGATCTATTTAATGAGTTACTAAATAACATAAAAGAACTCCTAAAGAGCAGGAATAACAATAAGGAGTTAAATATTTATGCAGGCTATATACAAAATTCATCGTTGTTAATAGGAGGTTCATTGGTGATTAATAAAAAAGGCTGCTATAATTCAAAAATTGAGGCCAGTAACTCAATAATTGTAAAAAACAATTCTGGTTTTCTACGCGGGGGATGGTATAAAGCTGAGAACATTATTTATTGTTCTCAAGCGGGTAATAACCTGGGAAAGACCTATTTTGATATTAGTAACCAGATTTACATCAAAAAAGCTATTGGAACCTTAGTAATTTCCAGTCCAAAAGATAAGAAGATAATTGACCCTGGTGTTAGTAGTGTTAATTTAATTGTAAATAAATATGGAAAGTTAGAGCAATTTTCAGTAAGACCTGATATAAAAAGATTCTTAATTAGTGAATTTAATCATTAAATAATATATTGTAGATATATGTCGAATTGAACTTGTATAAATATTATTATATAATTAGTTAGAACTATAATGACGGGATAGCTGAGGTTTTATAACTGAAGTTTGACTGTTAATAAATGCGCATAGGAAGATATATAGGCAGAGTTTTGTTGACATGGTTGAATTATAAAAACTTAGCTTATTTGAGCCTGAGCCAACGCTATCTTTTTTAGTGTTGGTTTTTTTTATTGCAAATAAAATGATGGGGGATGATTAAAATGCACAATTTTTCCGATTTAAATAAGGAACTAAGCAATTTGTACAAAGAATATACAGGAAGAGGACCAAAATATATTAAAAGCTATTTTGTAGATGACGTTCTTATTATAAAAATTAACTGGTATGAAGAGAAAATATTTAACAAAATAGCAAATGATGAGCATGGCAAAAATGTAGTTAAAACTACTTACAAGAATATACTTAAATACTGGGGAGAAGAGGCTAAAAAAGCTATTGAGAATGTTACTGGAATTGATGTTCTGGGAATGTATTTTGATGAAGAAATGGCTCTTCTCAATAATGATAAAGTGGTTGTATTTTTACTGAATAATACTTTAAATTAGTCACTGGTCGGAGGTGCTTTAATGGAATCTAAAACTAATAATAAAGAATTGTTTGAATTAGCTTATTATGATGAGCTAACTAATCTTAAAAACGAGAAGTTTTTTTATGAAATACTGGATAAAAAAATTAATCAGATAAATCTTAAGACTAAGCTTTATGTTGTCTATCTTAAAATCAATAACATTGATCAATTAGATAATTTTATTGGTTATCAAAAAAGCAATGATTTTATTAGGGAGTTAGCTGATAAGATTAGCAGGTCTGATATTAATGCAGAAATTATTTCAATTTATAAGGGCAACCAATTTTTAATCTTATTCGAGAACATTACTTACACAGCGGTCAATGAAAAAATAAATAAGCTGGTAGAAGATGTAATTTTATACTTAAAGCAGTCTGGCTATTATACGATGCTGAATATTAATGTTGGAATTTCAATTTATCCTGATCATGCCAAAGATCCTGAAGGTTTGATATCTAAAGCTCATCATGCTATGTTGATTCTGGGTAAAAAAGAAAATGATTTTCAAGTCTTTAATAATGATATTTTTAATTCTATAAAAAGAAGTGCAGAAATAAGAGAAGATTTAGAAAAAGCAATTGAGAATGAAGATTTGTATCTTAAATATCATCCTAAATTAGATATAAATAATGATAAAATCATTGCTTTGGAGGCCTTACTGAGATGGGAACATGGGCAAAAAGGACAAATTTCTCCGGGGGAATTTATTCCTATTGCCGAAAACAATGGTATGACTAAAGAGATTGATTTATATGTTTTAAAAAAAGTATTTGAGCAGCTAAATAACTGGCTGGATAAAGATTATGGTAATGTAAGAATCTGTATCAATGTTTCAGCTTCCAGCCTTAAAGATCTTAATTTTATCAACGAAATAAAAGAGATAAGCGATTCTTATGAACTAAATAATAATCTAATTGAAATAGAAATTACTGAGAGAGCTATAATTGATATTCCTAAAAAAAACATTATGAAACTCCAGGAATTAGATTTTCTCTTAGTTTTAGATGTATATGATAATCTAAAAGTGACCCAGGATAATAATTTAAAATTGACCCGTTTAAATAGATAATATAAACTGTCCATAAT
>NZ_QBLR01000123.1:0-10020 GCF_003070835.1 Halanaerobium sp.
ATATAATAATTTTAAATAATGGTTAGTAATTTTAAAAAAAGTTAAATTGATGAGGGAGTTTAAGATGGGAAAAAAAACAAATAAAAAGATTGAAGAAAAAATAAGAAATATCGCTAAATACTTAAATCAATACACAAAAGACCACCTTAAATGCTATAATCTTACTTTGGGAAGATTTCATGTTTTAAGAGTAATTATCGAATCACAGCCTGTTAGTATGGGTGAGATTCATGAGGAACTTCATATGGCAAATAGTACTGTTACTGTTATCGTTGACTATCTTCATGAAGCAGGATTAGTTAAAAGAAGAAGAGATGACAATGATCGAAGAGTTGTACTCTTAGAGATAACTGATCAGGGGCGAGAAATTATGGAGAGCCTTCTTAAAAAAAGACAGGATTTTATGGAAAAAGCACTTGTAGATATGGAAGATTCTGCCGAAGAATTAGCTCAGCTTTTAAGCAAGTTACTGGATAAAATTGAAGAAATATATCAACCAGATAAATAGATAAGTTGAGGAGGAGAGTATTTTGAAAAAAAGACTCTTATTTTTTTTAATTATATTTTTAATTTTATTTTCATATAATCCAACTTTGTATGCTCAAAGTGACCTTGCTATGTCAATTAGAAATCATTTACTGGTTATTGAAGAATATGAGGGGCTTTTCCCTGAAGGTGAAGAGGTTAGTTTTTACCGAGAATTAATCGAGTTTTATGATCAGCGCTATCATCGTTCAATTTGGTTTGATGGTGACCAGTTTAAAAAAGATCCTGAAGTTTTAATTGCTGAAATTAAAGATAGTTATGGAGAAGGTTTAAAGCCTGCAGATTATCATTTGGATTTTATTGAAAACTCAGTTAAAGATCCAGATCTTTTTACGGCTGATTCTCTAGGGAAAAAGGCCTTGCTGGAAATATTATTGACAAATGCCTATTTGAGCCTGGCCTCTGATTATTTAAATGGCAAAATTGATCCAGAAATTATTATAGAAGATTATAATCATCAGGATGATAATTTAGAAGCTCAAAAATTATTAAAGCTGCTGGTTGATGAAGAAAAGCTGGCCCAGATATTAGAAACTCAGCTGCCGACATCCTCTAATTACACTCAGCTTAGAGATAAATTATATCTGTACAGAGACTCGGGGAAAATTAAAGAGTGGCCTCAAATTAATACAGATGAGACTTTAGCTTTAGAGGCTGAAGGAAGGGCAGTGGCTCAGCTGGTGGAGAATTTATCGGCAAGAGCATATTTAAATTTAAAGAGTCTTGATAATAGAGATTATTTTAACCAGCGGGTTAAAAGATCTGTAGTCAGGTTTCAGCTGGATAATGGTCTAAATGCTGACGGGATAGTAGGCCGTAAAACCAGAAAAGCTTTAAACATTCCACTTGAGCAGCGAATTAAACAGATAATAGTTAACATGGAGAGATGGCGCTGGCTGCCGGAGAATTTAGGCAGCAGATATATTTATGTTAATATTGCTGACTATAATTTAAAGCTTTATGAAAATAACCAGTTGAAGATGGAGATGAAAACAATAGTTGGGCAGGAACAGAGGAGTACTCCAGTTTTTAGTGATGAAATTGATTATCTTGTTTTAAATCCTTACTGGTATGTTCCAAAATCAATTGCAGTAAAAGATAAATTGCCGCTAATCAAAGAAGATTATAGATATCTTCAAGAAAACAATTACTCATTATTTCAATATACCGGAAATAATAATTTGAAAGAGATAGATCCAGCAGAAGTTGACTGGTCAGAAATTGATAAAGACAACTTTAATTATCTTTTAAGGCAGAATCCGGGTGATGAAAATGCACTGGGAAGAGTTAAGTTTATGTTTCCCAATCGCTTTAGTATTTATTTGCATGACACTCCCAGCAAGTACCTTTTTTCCGAAACAGAAAGAGGATTTAGCTCTGGCTGTATTCGGATTGAAAAACCGGTGGATCTGGCAGAATATTTATTAAAAGATCAGGAAAAATGGGATCGTCAGGCAATCGAAGCAGAAATGAAAAAAGATAAAGAAAAGACAGTTTATTTAAATAATCCAATTAAAATTTATCTGCAGTATAATACAGTCTGGGTAGATTCTCTAGGTAATTTAAATTTTAGAGAAGATATATATGGACGCGATCAAAAAATAATTGAAGAATATTTTCAGCAAAACAATTAACAAAAAATTAATTAGAGTAAAAGGAGCAAAAACGATCTAAATGAAAAAATTATTTTATCTATCAATAGCAGTACTTTTTATATTAATCAGCAGTTGTTCAGTTGGTGCAGAAGCTTTTACAGAAGATCATGCGGATTTTTCTATAGTTTATGATGAACTTAAAATTCCGCTAAAAACTTTCAGCATATTTGTGCTTCCCCGGGAAGAAATTGAAGTAAAAATAGCCGAAGAAGATAGAAATCAGCAGTATATAATTGAGCTTGGGGGCAAAAAATATGAGAGCGGGAGTTCTTTTAGTTGGAAAGCACATGGAGAAAGTGGTCATTATCCGGTTACAATTAGCAGAAAAAATGCTTCTGGAAAAAATTCTGAGATTAAATTAAATGTCTTTGTACTACACCCGTATTCAGAAAAAGAGGGTGAATATATATATGGCTTTAAAATTGGTAATTATCCAGCAGCTCCTGCAGACCAAAAAGAGGATTATTCTAAGCCAAAAGGGTTTTTAAAAATTGAGCAATCAATACTGGATTTAAATTTAACTCCTCATTTTAAGGTCGAGAAGTTTTTAACAAATCAGAGTGACCAACTGCCTCAATTTATTGTGATTCAGGAATCATTACTTTTAAAGTTAGAATATTTTTTAGCAGAGGTTAATAAAGCGGGTTATCCTGCCGAAACTTTTGGGATTGTAAGTTTTTATCGCTCACCTTATTTTAATAAAAAGATTGGTAATGATACCCATTACAGCCGTCATCTTTATGGTGATGCTGTTGATATATATATAGATAACAGGGGTAATGAGTGGATGGATGATCTAAATGGTGATGGTAAATTAGACATAAAAGATGCGGATGTTTTATTTAAAATAGCAAAGAAATTTGATCAGAAGGAGAAATATGCTGATCTTCAGGGTGGTTTGAGTAGTTATCATGCTAATGGTGTGAGAGGATCTTTTATTCATATTGATACCAGAGGTATCCATGTCACCTGGTAATTCAATATAATATTTTTGGAAGCTTAGCTAAAATTATGTTAATTAAGTGGGAGGTTATTAAGTTGTTAATTGGAGATATTATTTCAAAAACAGCTGCAGAAAAAGGAGATAAAATCGCTGCAGTTCTTGATGACAAAAAAGTTACATATCAGGATTTAGAAAAGCAAAGTAATCAGCTGGCACACGGCCTAATTGATTTAGGGATAAAGCCTGCAGATATGGTGAGCATTATGCTGCCCAATAGTATTGAGTTTTTAACTGCTTATTTAGGGGTTATTAAGTCGGGTGCTACAATGGTACCTCTAAATATCAGTTTTAAAAAGGCAGCTGTTGAATATATTTTGAATAATTCAGAAGCTAAAATAATTATCAGCTCAAAAAAGTTTTTGCCTTTAATTAAAGACTGTGATTTGGATTATCTACAAAAAATAATTTTAGTCGATGGTGAAAAGTCTGATGATTATCTGGCTTTATCTGAACTGGCAGACCAGCAAAGCACCCTACCTGAATTAAAAGAGATTGATCAGGAATATACGGCGGCCTGTCTTTATACTTCGGGAACGACCGGTCAGCCTAAAGGAGCAATGCTGACTCATCACAACCTGATTTTTGATACCCAAAAAACAATTGAACATTTAAAGGTTGATGATAGTGACCGCTATATTTGTGTGCTGCCGATGTTCCATGCTTTTGCAGAAACTGTCTGTATGCTGATGCCCCTCTTTTTGGGCGCAGAAATAGTAATTGTAGATAGATTTTTACCTGAAAAAGTATTAAAAACCATTCAGGAAGAAAATGTAACATTTTTTGCCGGAGTACCGACAATGTATTCCGCTCTCTTAAATGTTAAAAATAAAGATGAATATGATCTTTCTCATTTAAATCTATGTATTTCTGGTGGAGCAGCAATGCCCCAGCAGACAATGGAGGATTTTGAAAAAACATTTAATGTAAAAATTCTTGAAGGTAATGGACCAACCGAAACTTCTCCGGTTGCTTATGTGAATCCGGTAGATGGAGAAAGGAAGTCCGGTTCTGTTGGTTTACCAATTCCAGAAACAAAAGTTAAGATTGTAGACGAAAATGATAAAGAGCTCGAGCGAGGAAAAATTGGTGAGATTGTTGTTCAGGGAGAACATGTAATGAAGGGCTATTTTAAAATGCCTGAGGCAACAGAAAAAACTCTGCGCGGTGGCTGGTTACACACTGGTGATTTAGGTAAAATGGATCAGGACGGCTATGTTTATATTGTTGACCGCAAAAAAGATATGATTAATGTTGGAGGAATGAATGTTTATCCAAGAGAAATAGAAGAACAGTTATATAAACATCCTAAAATTAGAGAAGCAGCTGTAGTTGCAACCAAGGATGAATTAAGAGGGGAAATCCCCAAAGCAGTTATTGTCCTAAAGGAAGGCGAAAAGGCTGATGAACGGGAGATAAAAAAATACTGTCAGCAGTATTTCGCTAATTATAAAGTTCCAAAACTGGTTGATTTTCTGGATGAATTACCAAAGAATGCAACCGGAAAAATTGATAAAAAATCATTAAGTGATCTTTAAAGAGTAAAAGCTTCCCCTTCTTTTTTTAGGAGGGGGATTTTCTCTTTTTGTGTCCTTAGCTGATTAATTTAAAATATTTAAAGCGGAGGCGATTAAAATGACAGTTGATTATGAAAATCTTCGCCTGGAAATGGTTAAAGAGCAGTTAGAAAAAAGAGGAATTAAAGATCAATCCGTACTTGAAGCCTTTAAAAGAGTTCCTCGCGAAAGGTTTATGCTGGATGAAAATAAGGAACTGGCCTATGCAGATGGTGCTCAAACAATTGAAGCAGGTCAAACCATCAGTCAGCCTTATATTGTTGCTAAAATGCTGGAGGCACTTAATTTAAGTCCGACAGACAGGGTTTTGGAGATTGGGACAGGCTCAGGTTATGCAGCAGCACTACTTGCTGAGATTGCTGGAGAAGTTTATACCATAGAGAGAATAGAGAAACTTGCAGTCAAAGCCAGAAATCTGCTTTCAAAATTAAATTATGAAAACATCAGAGTTAAAACAGGAGACGGAACCCTTGGTTGGGAAGAATATGCTCCTTATGATGCAATTTTAGTTTCGGCAGCAGCTCCCTATCTGCCTGAAAAATTAAAAATACAGCTTAATAAAAAAGGTCGGATAATAATTCCAATCGGGGAGCGGGGAGGTATTCAGCAGTTAAAGCTTTATACCAGAAGGTATAATGGAAATTTAAAAGAAGAAGACCTAGAGTATGTTAGATTTGTACCTCTTTTAGGAGAAGACAGCTGGAAATAGGAATCTTAGACAGCCAGTAACCAATTTATTTCTAGTTACAATAGAATATAAAAAGTAGATAGGAGTGGAGTATTTTAATGGCAGCAACAATAACATCTTTTTCAGTTTATTTAGTATTTTTGATGAGTATTGGAGTTTATTTTTACAGGAAAACAGCAAATCTTGAAGATTATTTAATATTGAATATACGGCAGCAGTAATTTTTGGTGGGCTGGCTATAGTTTTATATACTTTTTTAGGAGGATTTATGGCAGTCTCCTGGAATGATTTTTTTCAGGGGATTCTGATGTTTTTTGCAATTACAATTGTACCGGTAATTGCTTATGGTGAAATTGGAGGCATGAGTGAGATTACAGCAATGACTGCAGAAAATGGTGTTTCACTTTCTCTAATGCCGGAAGGCTTTACTATTACAGCAGTTATATCTGCACTTGCCTGGGGGCTTGGTTACTTTGGACAGCCGCATATACTGGCACGTTTTATGGGGATAGACACTATTAAAAAAGTTGCCCCGGCTTGAAAAATTGCGGTTATCTGGGTTGCAATTTCTTTAAGTGCAGCGGTACTGGTAGGAATTATTGCAGTACCAATGTTTCCAAATATAGCAGACAGTGAAAAAGTCTTTATTGAAATGATTGCCGCTATTTTTAATCCCTGGCTGGGAGCTGCTTTTGGACCGGCAGTATTATTTTCACTTTTTTCAAAAAAAGCATCCTGGCAGTCAATTTTAGCAGGAATGATTACAGGCACGGTTACCTTAGTTATTTGGAAAGAAAGTGGTCTGGGTGCTCAATTATATGAGATTATTCCCGGATTTTTTGTTAATATTATAGTAATTTTGATAGTTAATAAATTTTATGCTCAGCAGGATGATGAAATATTAGCTGAGTATGAAGAGGTAGAAAAAATTTATCAGAGAGATATTTAACTCATAAATATAGAGAGAAAGGATGATAGGATGCGCATTTATTCCTGGAATGTTAATGGAATAAGAGCAGTTAAAAGAAAAGGATTTTTAGACTGGATAGCCGAAGAACAGCCAGATATACTGGGGCTGCAGGAAATAAGAATTCAGGATCATCAGCTAAAAAATAAATTACGGAATATAGATGATTATTATTCTTATTTTACCTTTGGTGAGAAAAAAGGCTATAGTGGGGTTGCTCTTTATACAAAAATAGAACCGATGGAGGTCTGGCATGGACTTGGTATTAAGAGGTTTGACCGGGAAGGCAGAGTTATTACGGCAGAATTTGAAGACTTTTATCTGCTTAATATTTATTTTCCCAATGGCAAAAGAAGCAAAGAAAGACTCAACTATAAGCTTGATTTTTATGATGCTGTTTTTGATTATATTGAGGATTTAAGGAATAACGGAAAAGAAGTTGTAGTTTGTGGTGACTATAATACAGCTCATCACTCGATAGATCTTCATGATCCTGATTCAAATGAAAATACTTCCGGTTTTATGCCGATCGAAAGAGAGTGGCTTGATAAACTCGAAGATCATGGGTATATAGATACCTACCGTCATTTTCATCCTGAAGAGGAGACCTATTCCTGGTGGAGCTATAGAACTAGAGCTCGCGAGAGGAATGCCGGCTGGAGGATTGATTATCATTTCATTTCCGAAGGTCTGGAAGATAGATTAGAAAGTGCGGATATTTTAACTGATGTTATGGGATCAGATCACTGTCCGGTAACAATTACTCTGGATTTAGAATAAATAAGATAAACAAAAAAGCAGCTCCACTTTAATAAAAAGCTGGAGGCTGCTTTTTTGTTTATAAATTGATTTTTAGCTGTTTATAACATTTAATTGATTTCAGCTATTTTCTTTTTATCCTTATTTAAAAAGAAGACGGCAATTATAATTCCAATTACTGCAATAATTAGGGTTGGATAAAACACATATTTATAACTCCCCAGTATATCTCTAATCTGACCGGAAAAGATATTTCCAATTACAGCCCCAACTCCATAGGCAGTAAATAAATAGCCGTAATTTCTGCTGTAATTTTCCTTGCCAAAAAAGTAAGAGGTAGCAGCAGGTGCAATTGCCAGCCAGCCGCCCAGATTGAGCCAGAATATTGCAAAAGCAATAAAATAGAGGACTGGATTTGCAGAATTATTAATAATCATTAAAATTGAAGCCAGAATAATCATTAAAAAAGAGATCACAGCTGTAATTTTAGGCTTGAATTTATCTGTTAAGGCTCCAAAAATTGGTCGACCAATACCATTGAAGATTGCAAATAAAGACACATAAATTGAAGCAGTAGCAGAATCCAGATTTATAATTTCTTCTGCCACCGGGCCTGAAATTGCAATAGCCATTAAACCAATAATTGTTCCGATAACAAAGGTGGTCCAGAGAGCATAAAAGCTTCTGCTTTTTAACATCTTTTTAGGCCCAATATTCAATTTTGATTTAGCTTTGTTTTTTTTCTTAGAGATAGATTTTTTGCTTTCTGGAAATTTCAGCGGTAAAGCAAGTAAAGTAATTATTACTGCAAATAAAACACCTAAAACCTTAAAAGTGCTAAAGGCACCAAAATGTCTAATTAACCAGCTTGCTGCAGGTGCGGTCAAAAATGGTGATAAGCCAAAACCACCAAGAGTTAATCCGACTGCCAGTCCCTCTTTATCAGGAAACCATTTAGCAGCTACTGCCATCGGAGCACCATAGGCAATACCAACTCCAGTACCCCCAATTACCCCATAAGTAATAGTCAGGATTGTAATCGAAGAGGTGAAGCCAGATAAAAACCAGCCGACAGAAATTAAAAGACCACCTGCAATTGTCATCACACGGGGACCATATTTATCCATGTAATTACCGGCAAAAGGCATCCCAAGGGCATAAAAAACTAAAAAGATCATATAAGGTAAACCACTTTCAGTTGCACCAATATTAAAAGCTGTCTCAATTGGCTTTCGAAAAATACTCCAGGAATAAATTGTTCCCATACACATAAAGATAATAAGTCCTAACGGAATATAAATCCACCTACTCTTGTTCTCAGTTACTGAAGATGTCATATTTTTTAATTTCCTCCCTGTGATTAATTAACTTGATTTTCTAAGAATTTACAGTTAAGATATTATTGTAAAACAAAAGATTTAATATAGTTAAAATAATCATAACAAAAGCACTTAACTTTATCAAGTTAAATCATTTCAGTTTTTAGTTGGGTGAATTGCAAGTTGCATTGCACGGTTTTTTTGATTTTTTTAAATAACCCGTACCTTAAGCGTTTTTAGATGCTAAAGCTTAATTTCGATTTAAACAATTCATTTGAATTTCCGTAGTCAAACATTTTTCTAGGATAAGTATTTATAAATTCTTGAATCTTTTTTACCAGGGTTCTTTTGATTCCTTTAAAACTTGTGCCTTTTGGTAAGAATCGTCTGATAAACCGGTTAGCAACCTCATTTGAGCCTCTCTGCCAGCTGCTGTATGCATCACAATAATACTGGCTGGTTCTAGGAATGCTGCTGCCTGTAAAAGACTCTTCAATACCCTCATAATCTGCAAATTCTGATCCGTTATCTGTAGTGATCGTCTTGAAAGTTTCCCTAAAATTAACCACTCCAAATCGCCTTTCTATTCTATCCAGACCTTTTACCACTGATTCCGCTTTTTTGTTTGGTATTTTTTCTATGATTTCCTGTCTGGTTTGTCTTTCTGTTAAAACCAGTAAAAACGGTTCTCCTTTTTCTTTTAAACCCTCTACCAAATCCATCTCCCAGTGTCCAAATTCTTCTCTGGTATCAGCCTCTTCAGGTCTATCTCTAATTGTCCGACCTTCCTTGCGTCGCGTGGTGCTTGCACTTTCCTCTGGCCTGTCCTTTTCAGTTTTGTAATTACCGTGTAAAAGGTCATCTCTATCTATATTTAAAACACCTTTGTCAATATAGTTATAGATGGTTTTCCAGTGTATTTCTAGATCAAAATCATCTGATTCTTTAATATCTTTTGCCACTGCTGCTGGAGATCTTAATTTAAGTATTTGTTCCTCAATAAATTCTGCTAATTCATTATTTTTTCCTATTTTTAAATTCGGACCTTTATTTGAATTTTTAAAGGCATGTACTTTCTGAGCTAACTTCGGGACATACTCTTTTCTTGTAGTTCCATCACCATTTCTAAGCTCGACTTCACCCCGTTTTATTTCTCGACTTATTGTGGTTCTATGGCAGTTTAATTCTTTACCAATTTCAGTGTAATTTTTGTCCTGTATATTGTATAAATGACCAATGACTACACGATTTCCATAACTTAGGTGTTCACCTTTTTCATGTTCTATGTTATACTTATCTTGACACATATTCTGTACCCTCCTAATGTTTTTGTCGCTATTAACATTATACAAAAGGTACAGGTATGTGTCTATTTTTTTATCAAATCAGCCCGTGCATTTAATTATACAATTTATCTCAGTTTTTAGTTGCAGCCGATGGGGCTAATAGTAGAACAGCTAAATATTTGAATCGAGAGAAAAAAGAAATTATAAAAAATAAGGGAATAGC
>NZ_QBLR01000124.1:0-9973 GCF_003070835.1 Halanaerobium sp.
TTCTTATTCCCACTACCAGTTAGAAAGGGGAATAAAAAAAATGAAAAAGAAAATTTTAATTTTATTTGTTTTAACTTTTGCTTTATTGATGTTTACAGTGGCTCAGGTAGGTGCTCAGGATTATCAGATTGGTATTTCTCAATTTGTAGAACATCCTGCTTTGGATGCAGCCAGAGAAGGTTTTATTGAAGGACTGGCGGAAGAAGGTTTTACTGAAGATATGATAGAATTTACTGTGCAAAATGCACAGGCTGATTTTGCTACTGCTCAATCTATAGCTCAGCAGTTTAAAAGTAATAATTTAGACTTAGTTCTAGCCATTGCAACTCCTAATGCACAAGCAGCAGCAAATGTTATAAAAAATATTCCTGTTTTATTTACAGCTGTTACTGATCCTGTAGAAGCTGGTATTGTTGAAACTATGGAAGAGCCAGGTAGTAACCTCACAGGAACTACAGATATGAATCCTGTAGCTCAACAGCTTGAATTAATTAAAGAGTTTATTCCAAATATTACTGACCTTGGTGTTCTTTATAACCCAGGTGAAGTTAACTCAGTTGTTCAGGTAGATCTAGTAAAAGAAACTACTAAAGAGATGGGAATTAATTTACACGAAGCTACTGTCAGCAACAGCAGTGAGGTAAGCCTTGCTACTTCGTCTCTGATTGGAGATGTTGATGCGATTTATGTTCCGACAGATAATATTATTGTATCTGCCTTACCCTCGGTTTTAAACATAACAAATCAAAATAAGATTCCAGTTTTTGCGTCTGAAAATGGACAGGTTAGACAGGGTGCAATCGCTACTCTTGGTATCGATTATAAATTACTTGGAATTCAAACCGGGAAAATGGCTGCTAGAGTATTAAATGGAGAATCTCCGGCTGAAATGAGTGTAGAATCTTCTGATGAGCTAAAATTATATTTAAATACCAAAGCAGCTGAAAATCTCGAGCTGGAAATTCCAGCAGCTGTAATGGATAGAGCAAATGTTATTTATGAGGAAATTACACAGTAATAATTCGAAAAAATAAGTAGCTAGAAAATAAGTAGTTTAGAAATGGTGTGAGGTGTGTTATGAATCTAAGTTTTGCAATAACGTCATTAGAACAGGGGCTTGCCTTCGGGATAATGGCTCTGGGAGTATTTATATCTTTTAGGATTCTTGATTTTGCTGACCTGACAGTTGACGGCAGTCTTCCTCTGGGAGCTGCTGTTTCAGCTCGGCTGCTGGTTGCAGGGGTTAATCCTTTTTATTCACTTGCAGCAGCAGTTGTGGCTGGTGGAATGGCAGGAGCTATAACTGGGTTTTTAAATACAAAACTAAAAATAGCTCCGCTCTTATCAGGTATTTTAACTATGACCTCCCTCTATTCAATTAATTTACGGGTAATGGGAAGGCCAAATATTCCACTGATTGGAAAAGATACTATTTTTTCATTCATTAAGGATTTAGGTGTTCCATATCCCTGGAATAACCTTTTATTATTGATCCTGGTGATAGTAGTAGTTAAATTTTTACTTGATGCATTTTTAAATACTCAAATTGGTTTTGCCTTAAGAGCAACCGGAGATAATCCTCAAATGATTAGAAGTATGGGAATCAGTACAAATTCGATGAAGATGCTGGGGCTTATTATTTCTAATGCTTTAGTTGCTCTTTCAGGAGCTCTTGTTGGACAGTATCAGGGATTTGCAGATGTAAACATGGGTGTTGGTACTATTGTTGCTGGACTGGCTTCGGTAATAATAGGCGAGGTAGTAATTGGCGAAAAATCAATTATGGTTGCAACTATTGGAGTTATTATTGGTTCTATTCTATATCGTTTCAGTATATCAATTGCTTTAAATCTGGGGCTGGCTGCTTCTGATTTAAAACTTTTAACAGCAGTTATAGTAATAGTTTTCTTATCAACACCAAGAATTAAAAAAGCATTGAGGTGATAAAAAAATGCTAAAAGTTAATAATCTAGAAAAAATATTTTATAAAGGAACTCCAAATGAAAATGTAGCGATTAATAAAATTGATCTGACTGTAAATGAAGGAGATTTTATTACAATTGTTGGAAGTAATGGAGCTGGAAAATCAACTCTTTTAAATTCAATTGCAGGTGTCTTCCCTGTTGATAATGGAAGTATCTTTTTAGATGATGAAGATATTACTGCCAAAACAGAGTACAAATGTGCTAAAAAAATTGGCAGGGTTTTTCAAAACCCTCTGGCAGGAACTTCTCCTGAGATGACAATAGAAGAAAATCTTTCTCTTGCTATCTCAAAGTCAAATAATCTTTCTTTAAAATGGGGATTAAGTAAGCACAAGCGGGAGATAATGCAGAAACATTTAGAAAAAATTGATCTTGGTTTGGAAAAAAGACTAACAACTAAAGTAAAATTATTATCTGGAGGTCAGCGGCAGGCCCTAACTCTTTTGATGGCCACAGTTGCTAATCCAAGATTACTGCTATTAGATGAGCACACTGCAGCTTTAGACCCTGCAACAGCTATTAAAATAAAAAATCTAACTGCAGAACTTGTCAATAGTAATAATATTACAACCCTAATGATCACTCATAATATGGAGGATGCAATTAAGATGGGCAACCGACTAATTATGATGGATGACGGCCAGATTATCTATGATATTCAGGGTGAAGAAAAAGAAAACCTGACTATTGAAAAACTGCTCAAAATGTTTGAAATTAAACATGGTGGTAAATTCAATAATGATCGGATGCTGCTCTCAGTTTAATTTTTGTTTCTTGAATCAGGTTTATATAATTATTTAACTTTTTACAATTTTAATTTAAAGAGTAGTTTAGTAGTTTAAAGCTAAATATTTTAGAAAAGCTCCCTTTAAAGGGAGCTTTTTTTATACAGTAAAACTAAATCTTAATATTTACTTCTTCTCCAGCTGCAGCTTTATAGTGCTTATCCTCAACTTTAAACTCAACTGAAGTTTTATTTGAAGCTGAAGCTTGAACAGTAAAACTATCAGAACTCAGCTTGATTTTAAGTTTATTTGCTTTATAGTTCAGCTTGAATTCAACTGAATCCCACTCTTCCGGCAGTATAGGCATAAAAGAAAGTCCCTTACGATTAATATTCATGCCAGCAAAACCATTAACAATCAACTGCCAGATTCCACCAGCTGCAGCAGTATGAACTCCACCAATAAAAGTTCCTCCACTAACAGCCTTATTAGTACTCATCAGATCAATAAAGGCAGAGGCCTCAAAATAATCATAGGCTTCTTCTGCTCTACCCAAACGAGCAGCTACAATCGCATATTGAGAAGGACTCAAGGATGAACCGTGTTGAGTTCTTGGTTCATAATAATCATAATTAGCTGCAAGTACTTCTTCAGAGAAAATATCATGCATTGTGAAAAGCTGAATTACATCGGCCTGTTTAATTACCTGAGTAAATACAGCCACACCGTTTGGCCAACCCCAGTATTCCTGTTTATCGATCAACCTTTCTTCTAAAACTTCAGCAGTTGTATCTTCTAGATCAAAGTAACCGTCGAACTGTTCAATCAACATATTTTCATCAGGCTCTGGTAAATATATCCTTTCTGCAATCTCCTGCCAGGCGGTTACTTCTTTTTCCTGAAGATCAATTTTTTCTTTCAAAGCCTTAAGTTTTTCGGGATATTCATTTTCCATTTTATAATAAAAATATAGTGCTTTTTTTAGTGCATAGCGAGTTTGATAATTTGTAAAAGCATTATTATCAACATTTTCATGATATTCATCCGGTCCCAAAAGTCTAATTATCTCATACTGGTCCTTATACTGGTTGTAGTGTACGCGAGAATGTAAAAACCTTGCTACCTCAAATAGAATTTCACTACCATAGTCTACTACAAAATCAAGATCATCAGTTGCTATATAATATTTCCAGATTGTATAACTTATGTCAGGAGATACATGGATCTGCCAGTCATTAAAGTGGTTTCTTATTTTGCGACCGCTAATTACATCTTTAAAAAAGAATGATGGACACAATTCTTGACCACTTTTACCGCTAATCCAGGCATAAAAAGCACCATCATAACCTAAGTCTTTTGCTTTTTTTCTGGCTCCATCAAGTGTGTGATAGCGGTATTTCAAAATATTCTTAGCCGTTTTTGTTTCCGTAAACAAAAACATGGGCAGATTAAATATTTCCTGATCCCAGAAAGCTGCTCCCTGATAAGCCTGACATGATAAACCCCTGGCTCCAATCGGTAAGTATTCGCTGTGAGCAGGAGTTGCAATAACATTGTGATAGAGGTTAAAATGTACTGCTAACTGATCAAGCTGATTTCCTGCTATTTTAATATCCATCAGTTCCCATTTTTTATCCCAGACATGCTGGTGTTCTTGCTTCAACTGCTGATAACCCTCAGCTGCTGCTTCTAATGCCGCTTCTACTGCTTTTTCTAAAGGATTTTTTAAATCATTACTGGAATAAACAAGCATATTTCTTTCAAATTTAACCACCTTATTTTCTGGCTTAATTTTTAATAATAAATAGATTGACTTTTCCTCATTTTCTACTTTTAAGCTTTCAATGTCCCCCTTTTTAAAATCAAAAGATAAAGCTGTAATCAAATCAATATTTTTTTCAACAGTGTTTGCTTTTAAATATAAAATATTTTTCTCACTGTCATACTCTCCACTAAAATTCTCAAGATGAGAGCCATTCAAATCCCAGATATCTCCTTTAATTCCCAGCTTTATTTCAACTTTATTTTCTTCTAGATTATTTAGTTGATATTTATTGGCAATTAAATGAAGATTATCATAAGAAGCAAATCTTTCTGATACAATTTCAGCTGTTGAATTTTTTGCTCTAGAATTTCTTTTGAAAACTCCATATTTATAATCAAAATCAAGTTCAGTAGTCATTAAGTCTTCATCTGGATAATCACCTAATTTTTCTCCTCCAATTTTTACTTCTGTAAATAAAGCATTGGGAGAATTTGATAATTCTCGCCACTTTCCGTCAGCCATATCATAGGTATCAGTTATAACACAGGCCTGATACTCATCCTTTCCCCACTCTTCTAAAGTCCCCCTATAACCAAGATAACCATTACCACATAATAGATTGCTTCCATAATGTACTAATTGTTCATCTTTTAATTCTTCAATTTTTATATTCCAGTCATCTTTAATTTTAAAAAAATCTTGATAGTCCAATTTTACGCCTCCTTATAACAAATAAATTAGGCCATCAAAATATAGTTATCCCATAGTTTGATGGCCTGATTTTCTCTAATTTCTAATCAGTTAAGTATTTATTATTGATGTTACTAATTTATATCTCCTTATAAAATTAAAGCTCAAATTTACTAAATTCTTATTTTAACAATCTGTTAGAAATTTATCCTTTAACAGCACCAGCAGTTAAACCAGCAACAATACGCTTCTGGAAGATTAACACAAGCACCACAATTGGAATTGTTACAACAACTGCAGCTGCCATGATTTCTCCAAAGGGCTCCTGTCTTGCAAACTCACCTGAAAAATACTGAATGGCTACAGGTACGGTTCTTGCACTAGGATCAATCGAAGTAAATGTTAGAGCAAATAAGTACTCATTCCAGGCCTGAATGAATGCTAAAAGTCCAGTTGTAACTAAAGCTGGAGCAGTTAGTGGTAATAATATCATATGGAAAGTCTGAAATGGAGTTGCACCATCAACCTGAGCTGACTGCATAATTTCTTTCGGTAAATCTCTAAAAAATGATGTTAAAACCCAGGTAGTAAATGGAAGTGTAAACAGCATGTAAGTAAAGATCATACTAAAACGGGCACTTAAATTAAGTGCATTAATTACTGCATATAAACCAGATAAAACAGTTACCTGGGGAAACATTGTCATCGCTAAAATTACGTATAATGCCGGTTCTTTTCCCCTAAATCTTAATTTTCCTAAAGCAAAAGCTGCAAATGAACCAACAATTAGTGATAAAATTGTTGTCGAAGTAGCAACAATAGAACTGTTAACTAAACCTCGTAAAAACTGTCCATTTTTAAAGATAGCAAAATAGTTGCGGGTAAAAATTGATATTTCACCAGTATCGGGATCTCTAGGAATTAAGGTAGCTGGTGTCATTGAAAGCTGGGCCTGTGATTTTAAAGATGAGTTCACCGCCCAATAAAATGGAAATAATAAGTAAACAACTATAACTGCCAGCACAAAATAAAACAATATTTTTTTAAGTACTTTCTTTTGAGTTTTACTCATTCTGTATCAACTCCCAGTGCTTTCATGTAAGCCAGCGCAAAAAAGAAAATTAAAATAAAGATAATAACTCCAATTGCTGAAGCCATTCCCATCTGTCTGGCAGAAATAAGCTGGAAATAGTTAAAACTGGCCATTGAATATCGTTTTTGTGCAAGTAATACCTGAAAAACATCAAAAACTCTAAGAGAGTCTAAAGTTCTAAAAATTAAGGCTACTGCAACAGATGGCTTTAATAGTGGTAAAGTAATAGTAAAAAATTGTCTTATTTTACTAGCCCCATCAACTTCTGCGGCTTCATATAATTCCTGCGGAATAAGCTGCAGACCTGCCAGTAAAAGCAGTGCCATAAAAGGAGTTGTTTTCCAGACATCTACAGCAATAATTGCAGGCATCTGCAGACTTGGATTTGTGAGGAAGGAAAAATTACCTGTACCTATACCAAATTTATCCAGCAGCATATTAAATAGTCCTGCTCTTGTTGGCTGAAACATCCACTGCCACATTTTTGCAGAGACAACAGTAATAACAGCCCAGGGTACGAGCATAACTGCTCTCATCATACCCCTTCCCTTAAATTCACTATTAACTACTAAAGCTACTCCAAGTCCTAATATTGTTTCTATCAAAACTGAAAAAACAGTAAAAATAATTGTATTAAAAACAGCCCTGATAAAATCTGGAGTAACAGCTCCAACAACATATTTACTGCCAAAAAAATTAAAGGTATATACCGGCCGATGAAGCTCTGGCTGTCTGGGCAGTACCTGAATTGGACTTTGAAAAACTTTTTCTCCTGTTTCCTCATCAATTTTAACCTTACCGGTTTCCTCGTCTACTACTGGTGGTAACTCTTCTATAGAAAAAGCTAGTAATTTTTGATAATTATCTAAACCCACAAACTCTGTTGTCCCGGTACCTGCAAAAGTCCGATTGGTAAAGCTGGTATAAAAAACCTGTCCCAGCGGATATAATGCAATAACAAGTAAAATAATAAAGGTTGGGATCAACAATTTAATAGCAAGTTTCTGTTCTTCTTTTGCTAATTCTGACATTGCCTTTTTTGCCATCAGTAAACCTCCTCATTTTAATGAAATTAAGAAGGGCCAAAAAGCGGCCCTCCCCATTTTATTTAACTAAATAAAACAATTACGGCTGTCTTGGTTCTCCTGTTTCATAACCAAGTAGATCTTTAAGATCTAATTCCATATACTGAACTGCAGTAGTAGCATCACTTTCACCAGTTAATACAGAGTGTACTCCCTGGAAGAAAATTTCGGATGCCTGATTATACTTTGGTGCAGTTGCAGTAGAAGGTCTAGCAACAGCATTGGTAAATACTTCATATAATTTACCGAAGAAAGGAACTGCTTCTAATACTTCTTCATCCTGATATAATGATTTGATTGTTGGGTTAAATGAACCTTCAATAGCTCTCATTTTCTGAACTTTTTCGCTAGCCAGGAATAAGGCAAAATCAGCAGCTACTTCAGGGTGTTCACTGTACTTACTAACTGATAGGTTCCAGCCACCAAGTGTTGCAGCAGAACTACCACTGTCACCAGCAGGCAGAGGTGCAACATCAAATTTACCTTTAATCTGACTTGTATCTGCATTACCTAATGTGTAAGCATAAGGCCAGTTGCGCATAAATAATGCATTACCAGCTTCCCACATTTTTCTCGCATCTTCTTCTCCCATACCTGTTACACCTGTAGGAGAAATGTCTCCAACCCAGCCAGCTGCCATATCGATTGCTTCAATCGCTTTTTCATTATTGATAGTTATTTTCTTATCAGGACTAACAATTGTACCTCCACCATTAGAGAATACCCATTCTAATGCATCACAGGTAAGTCCTTCATAAGCATTACCCTGCCAGACATAACCATAAAAGTCAGGGTTGCCAGCTGCTCTTTCTTTTTCCATAATATATTTAGCTGTTTCCTGTAACTCAGTCCATGTTTCAGGAACTTTACGATCATATTTTTCGAGTAAATCGGTTCTATAGTATAAAAGCCCTGCATCTGTAAACCAGGGAATTGCAACAAGTCTTCCGTTAACAGTATTGTTCTGAACGATTTCCTGGAAATGCTTATCTGCCACTTTTTCTGCACCATACTCATTCAGATCAATAAAGTGCTGAGCTAAGTCTCCAGGCCAGATAACGTCAACCTGATAGACATCAACTTTCGGACTTTTTGCTTCTAAAAACTGAAGATATAAGCCTAATCTATCATTTGCAAGATCTGGTGTAGAAAGAACATTAACTTTTACATCAGGATTTTCTTCCATATACATCTGAGCTGCCTTTTGAGTTAATTCAAGCTCTTTACCAACACTACCAGCAGCAACAGTTATTTCTGTCTTATCCTGAGCAAACCCTACAGCTGTAAATGAAACCACTAAAACTAAAGCTAAAACTAAAAGCAAATATTTTCTCATTAATAATTCTCCTCCTTAAAGTTAATTAATTAAATAATTATGTTAAGAATATATCTTAACTACCCCCTATTATTTACTACCACCTCCTTCTTAGTAGTAAGTTCATTTAATTTATTTGTACTTTCTCTAACCACAAGTTTATGTGGAATAAAGACTTTATTATCTTCAATTTTCTCTTTATTGATAATTTTATTCAACATTTCAATGCTTTTTAAACCAAGCTGATAGCCTGACTGTTTGATAGTTGTTAGAGCTGGATCAGTATATTTACCAAGCTCAATCCCATCAAAACCAACAACTGAAATGTCTTCCGGCACTTTAATATTTTGTTCTTTTAAATATCTTATTGCACCAACAGCCATTTCATCATTAAAAGCAAAAATTGCAGTTACATCAGGAAATTTATTGATAATTTTCTTCGCCGCTGAATAGCCACTTTCAAAAGTGAAATCTCCTTCTATAAAACGATTTGGATTATATTTTATATTACTGAGCCTTAATGCAAGTTTAACTCCTCTAAGTCTCTCCTGACTGGCAAGTAAATCTAAGTCAGGCCCCTTGATAAAAGCGATGTCTTTGTGCCCTGCCTGACAGAGAAACTCAACAATATCATAGGCAGCAGCTACATTGTCTACTGTTACACAACTAATATCCGGATCACTAATATAGCCTGAAGCAAAAACTACTGGAATCTGGTAGTTCTTAACAATTGAAAGCAGGTCATTATAATAATTTGTTGTAATCAGAATTATACCATCAATCTTCTTCTGCTTCATAATATTAAGATAATTCTGCTCCTTTTCAAATTCTCCATCAGAATCTCCATAAATCAGAGCATAGCCTCTTTCTCTCGCTTCTGCTTCAATTCCTTTAAGCAGATTAGCCAGAAAAGGCCTCTCCATACCTGCACCAATAACTCCAATTAAGTTACTTGTGTTGGTTCTCAGTATTCGAGCAGAATCATTTATTTGATAGTCCAGTTTTTCAACAGCCTTCTGAACTTTTCTGGCTGTTTCTTCTCTAACTAAAGAACTATCATTTAAAACACGCGAAACTGTGCTTAATGAGACGCCGGCTAATTTTGCTACATCTTTCATAGTTACATCCATAATTTTCGCTCCCTGAAAATAATGAAATCCATTTCACTATTTAATATATTCAATACTAAATTTAAATCTCCTGCATAAAAATCAAATTTTTTTGATTTTTTTGCTTAATTATCAAAAAAAGAGTGTTTTTTTAAGTAAAAATGACTTTATATGACTTAATTACTAATTTTTAAAGTTTTATTTGA
>NZ_QBLR01000125.1:0-9888 GCF_003070835.1 Halanaerobium sp.
CGGGCGATTTAATATTATAAAACAACAATGATTTTAATAAAAACAATTTACACATTATGGGTTTATTGCTATATTTTTTAAGCTTTTTGTGGTAGAATCGTAATATAAGTTATTATAATAAATGAGGGTAAATATTTACCCTTAAAACTTAAAGTCAGGTGATTTAATATGGGAGTAACATTAAAAGATATAGCCGAAAAAGCTGGTGTCTCGATTTCTACTGTCTCACGAGTAATTAATAATGATCAGTCAAGACCGGTAAGTGAGCATACAAGTGAGATTGTCTGGAATTATGTAGATCAACTCGGTTATAATAAGCATAAAAAGAATAATCAGCAGAATTCAACTACCACTAAAAGTATTGGTTTTATCTTAAATGATACGCCAAAAATATACAACCACCCCTTCTTTTCAGTTATGCTGGAGGGTTTAGAAGATGAAGCCCGCAAACAGGGTTATTCTATAGCTTTTTCTTACACTCAGGCTGATCTGGAAGTTCCTGCGATTGAGCATAAGTTAGTCAGTCAGGAAGAGGCTGATGGGGTAATTATAATTGCCGAATATATTGAAGAAAAGTTTTTTAATGAGCTTAAAGACAGCTTTGAAAATATCGTTATCTTTGATAACCGCAACCCAGATATTCATGATTATGATGCAATTAATGTTCAAAGACGGGAAGCAGCAGCTGAAATTGTAGAATATTTGGTTGAACTCGGCCATCAGGAAATTGCTTTTATTGGTGCAGCTCTGATTGGTTCAAATCATGACACAGTTGTCCATGAAGACCGCTATCTTGGTTTTGCAGATGTGATGAAGAGGCACGGACTGCCAATTAGAGAAAAATATGTTAAAAAAGCAGACTGGGAAATGGGTCTTGGCTATGAAAAAATGAAGGAAATTCTGGAATTAGATGAACTGCCGACAGCAGTTTTTGTGGCCAGTGATTATATGAGTATTGGTGCTATGAGGGCAATTCATGAAGCTGGTTTAGAAATTCCAGCAGATATTTCAATAGTTTCCTATGACAACATTAAAATGGCTCCATTTACCAATCCACCTTTAACTACAGTGCATGTTCCTAAAGAAGAAATAGGAAGACAGCTGGTTAAAACCTTAATTGACCGCATCAATGGTGATATCCATATGCCCTTACAGATTATTGCTCCAACTGAATTAAAAATAAGAAAAAGTGCAGCTCCTCCCCGCCAATAGGGAGGCTGCACTTTTTTTGCAATTATAAATTTTATTTATTTTGAGCCTGTACTGCTGTAATCGCTGTTAAATTAACAACATCTTCCACTGAACAGCCGCGAGATAAATCATTAATCGGTGCCGCCAGCCCCTGTAAGATAGGACCAACTGCATCTGCACCTGCCAGCCTCTGTACAAGCTTATAACCAATATTACCTGACTGCAGATCAGGAAATACCAAAACATTTGCCCTGCCTGCAATTTCACTTTCCGGAGCCTTTCTCTGACCAACACTTTCTACTAATGCTGCATCTGCCTGCATCTCTCCATCAATTTTTAGATGAGGAGCGTTCTCATGGGCAATTTTAACTGCTTCACGCACATTATCTACGTTTTCATGACAGGCACTGCCCATTGTTGAAAATGAGAGCATCGCAACTTTAGGCTCAAAATCCAGCAAGCTCTGAGCTGTATCTGCTGCTGCAATAGCGATCTCTGCCAGCTGCTCTGAATTAGGTGCCGGATTTACCGCACAGTCAGAAAAGACCATTACTCCCTCTTCCCCAAAGCTTTTATCTTTTAAAACCATAATTAAGGCACTGGAAACTGTCGAAATACCTTCTGCTGTTTTAACAATCTGAAAAGCCGGTCTTAAGACATTACCAGTTGCATTAGCAGCCCCGGTAACCATTCCATCTGCCTTATCAGTATAGATCATCATTGTTCCAAAATAAAGTGGATCTTTCACTGCCTTTTCTGCCTCGGCTTTAGTAATTCCTTTATGTTTTCTCAGTTGATAAAATTCGTCTCTAAATTCTGCTATGTACTCAGAATCTTCAGGATCAATAATTTCAACTCCATCCAGCTCAACACCATAGTCAGCTGCCGAATCTTTGATCGACTCTAAATTCCCCAAAATTACTATTTCAGCAATTTTTTCAGCTTCAATCTCTGCAGCTGCCTTAACTATTCTTTCGTCATCACCTTCTGCAAAAACAATTTTCTGCAGATTGGAAGCTGCTCTTTCTTTAAAATTTTTCAGTACATCCATTTAAATACCATCCCCCGTGTTTTAGAATTTAATCATAATTAATTTAATCAATAGTTCCTTCTCCAGATTTTAGTAAAGCATATTTAGTTAACAGAGGTCCAAATATTTCTGTAACAGCCGCTGTTAAAATAAGTGTATTAAAAATCAAAAGTCCTATTTCTGGTGCCTCCACATACTGCTTCTGGACTGAATAAGCAAGGGCTATTGCAACACCACTCTGCGGCAGCAGTCCAAGCCCAATATATTTTTTAATATTCTCAGCTGCCCCAGATATTTCTGCTGCAAGTGAAGCCCCTCCAATTTTACCAATTGTCCGGGCAATAAAATATACTGCTGCAATGACAAAGAAACTTTTTGATCCCATTTCAGAAAACCTGATTTCTGTACCTGCAATAATGAAAAATAGGGCATAAAGTGGGATTGTAATCGTTTCAAAATACTCTGAGATCTGAAGATTCTTTTTAGCAAAATTTCGTACTGAAAACCCTACTGTCATATTGGCAATCAGAGGAGAAAAACCCATATAAATTGAGATCGATGTGCTCAATAAAATCATTAAAAGTGCTGATAGCAGCTTTTTTATTTTCTGATTATAACCACTTATTAAAAACTGTGCCAGATAGCCGATAACCAGACCAATAATTACAGCACCTGTGATTTCAATTAGAGGGTGAATCATCATTTCTCCAAAATGAATTTCTGCTCCCCCTTTATACTGAGCAAAAGCTATAGGACTTATTAAGCTGAAAACAATTAAAGCCACTGCATCATCAATACCTATTACAGCCATCATAGTGGAAGTTAAAGGGCCCTCTGCCTGATATTCCTGAATAACCATAACTGTTGCTGCTGGAGCCGTTGCAGTAGCAATTGCACCTAATAATAAACCCATATAAAGCGGCCAGCCAAAAAAATAAACAGCTGCAGCAACCAGACCAAAGGCAGCAAATGACTGAATAATTACTATATAAAAAATACTTTTACCCAACCTTCTGATTGTTTTTAGCGAAAGTTCACTGCCGATTGTAAAGGCAATAAAAGCCAGAGAAATCTGGGTGATATAATTCATATTTGTAAGTATAAAGGTATATAAATTTTTCAGATCATTATTTATATAGGGTAATAAACTTAAAATATCAGGACTCAAAATAATTCCTAAAAAGACATATCCTACAACAACCGGTATATGAAACCTTTTAGATAAAAGTACTGTAAAAAATGCAAGCAGCAGAAAGATAGTAATTAAAAATATTTCTTTATCTGC
This sequence comes from Halanaerobium sp., assembly GCF_003070835.1. Taxonomy (NCBI): domain Bacteria; kingdom Bacillati; phylum Bacillota; class Clostridia; order Halanaerobiales; family Halanaerobiaceae; genus Halanaerobium; species Halanaerobium sp. The sequence goes on from NZ_QBLR01000125.1 coordinate 3,507, forward strand.
GATACTTTCGATTACAAACCATTCTTCTAGTTCATTTAATTTGAAATCATAAATCAAATTTTCATTCATAATTTATAAATCATCTCTCTCAATCTCGTTATTTTCAGCTTTATTTAAAAAAATCAAATAATATTTTTCAATCTAAACTCTAGAGAATAAAGACCTGCTGATTAGCAGATCTTTATTAGCTCTAAATAAAATTAAATTTACCAGGCTTTACCACTGCTACCCAGTATTTTAATTTTTTCTTTTGCCTTTTCAATTACTGCATCTCTACCAGGTCCACAATAAGTATGCACATCATAAACTTCAGGGTCCTCTGCAAAAATTTCTTTGACTCTTTTAGTAAATGCCTGCTGGAAATCAGTATTAAAATTAACCTTATTCACACCATATTTAACAGCAGTCTTTAAATCCTGATCAGAAACACCAGAAGCACCATGTAAAACTAGAGGCATATCCAGTAATCTTTTTATTTTATGAAGCCTTTCAAAATCTAATTCTGGCTTGCCCTGATAAACACCATGAGCTGTGCCAACTGCAACTGCCAGGGCATCAACTCCAGTTTTTTCTACAAATTCCTTAGCCTTATCAGGATCAGTATACATCGCATTTTTTTCTTCAACTGTATGACCATCTTCAGTTCCAGCAATTGTACCCAGCTCTGCCTCAACACTTACTCCAACACTGTGTGCTACCTCTACAACCTTTTTAGTCATTTCTATATTTTCCTCAAACTCTTTTGTTGAAGCATCAATCATCACAGAAGAAAATCCAGCTCTAATTGCAGCTATTATACTTTCAAATCTGCTTCCATGATCTAAATGCAGTGCCACCGGAATTGATCGATCTTTAATAACTGCTTCTGTCATTCTGCTGACAGTTTCCAGACCTATATAAGGAATAATTCTTTCACTAACCTGCAGTATTAAAGGTGCCTTCATTTCTTCAGCACCAGCAGCAAAAGCCTGTAAAAATTCCAGATTATTAATATTGAAGGCCCCCACAGCATAATTATTTAAGTGTGCTTCCTGCAGAAGTTCTTTCATCGGCTTTAAATTCATTTTTCTACTCCTCTCAAACCTTAATTTACTAGTTCAGCTTTAATTAATTTTATCTTAACTGCTCTTAACCCAAAATTGAAAGCAGAGTACCGGCTGCAATTGCAGAACCAATAACTCCGGCAAAGTTGGGACCCATCGCATGCATTAGAAGGTGATTGGAAGGATTTTCTTCCTGGCCTACCTTCTGCACAACTCGGGCTGCCATCGGTACTGCAGATACTCCTGCTGCACCAATCAGTGGGTTGACCTTACCTCCACTGAGCCTGTACATCACTTTACCAAATAAAACTCCTACTGCTGTACCAAAGCTGAAAGCGATTAAACCTAAAACTAAGATACCAATAGTTTCGGCATTCAAAAATGCCTCTGCACTGGCTGTTGCCCCAACTGTAAGACCTAAAAATAAAGTCACTATGTTCATTAAGGCATTCTGGGTTGTTTTAAGTAAGCGGTCAACTACTCCCACTTCCCGCATTAGATTACCAAACATCAGACTACCTAAAAGCGGTAGGGCTGAAGGTACTAATAAACCACCAAGTAAAGTTACAGCTATCGGAAAAATGATCTTTTCCTTTTTTGTTACATGTCTTAACTGCTCCATTTTTACCTGGCGCTCTTCTTTTGTTGTTAGAGCCTTCATAATCGGCGGCTGAATAATCGGTACTAAAGCCATATAGGAATAGGCTGCTACTGCAATCGGACCTAATAGATGTGGTGCCAGCTGACTGGCTGAAAAGATAGCTGTCGGTCCATCAGCTCCACCGATAATTCCAATTGCACCTGCTTCTGCAGGTGAAAAACCTAAGGCTATTGCTCCAAAAATAGTAGCAAAGATACCAAACTGGGCTGCTGCACCTAAAAGGGCAGTTTTAGGCTGGGCGATCATCGGCCCGAAGTCAGTCCAGGCTCCAACTCCCATAAAGATAATTGGAGGATAAATTCCTAATTTAACTCCCTGGTAGAGGTAGTATAATAAACCTCCTACCTGACCATCTTTCCCGGCTGCCATCAGTCCTCCTAAGGGCAGATTAACTAAGAGCATCCCAAAACTGATCGGCACTAAAAGCAGGGGCTCATATTCTTTGACCACTGCCAGATACAAAAGTATGGAGGCAATGATGATCATTATAAATTGTCCAAGCCCCAGGTTTAAATAACCTGTTGACTGGATAAATAGTGAGATCTTATCTAACATGATTTAGCCCCCTATTCAATTACCAGCAGTATGTCTTCTGCATCAACACTGTCTCCGACTCTTACTTTGATATCTTTGACTGTTCCTGCTTGAACTGCAGTAATTTCGTTTTCCATCTTCATTGCTTCTAAGACTATTAAGGTATCACCTTTGCTGACAGTTTCACCTTTTTTAACATTGATCTCTAAAATGCTGCCGGGCATTGGTGCCACAACATCACCTTCACCAGCTTCAGCCGGAGCTGCCATCTCCTGCTCTTCTTTTTTAGCTTTAGGGGCAGCTTTTTTGGGTGCTGCTTTTCTTTTAGGAGCGGCAGTGCTGCTGCCTGCACTCACTGTGCTCTGAGCTGCTGTTCCAGCGCTCTCTTCACTTCCTATTTCCTCAACATTTACAATAAATTCTTCACCATCTACCTCAACTCTAAATTTTTTCATTCTCTATTCAGCTCCTATCTCTTCCAGTTTTGATTACTTTTTTGAATGGATATTATCCGATAATTTTTTTGATCATTTAAACTTTCATAAATAGCTGCAGTTACTGCTGCTATCTTCTGGGGAGATATCCCCTCTGCTGCAGCTTCTATTTCAGCTTCAGCTGCTGACTTATTTTCAGCTTCTGAAATTTCTCTTTTCTGTTTAACCTTATTTTTACTTTTCTTTTTCGATCCACTTTCCGGTCCAAATAGTCTTCCGCTGAAATGGAGGAAAACTGAGAGCAGATAAAGGGAAAGGAAAACTGTTCCCATTCCTATTATCAATAACTCCAGACCAAGAACATAATTATTCATACTTTCACCTACTTATTACTATTTTATAGTTAAATAATCTCATTATTTTCTTTTAGATCAGCTTAATAACTCTGATATATATCAAAATATTTTTAAGCGGCACTCTTTAAAGCGGAATATTGCCGTGCTTTTTCTCCTGACCATCTTCTTTTTTATTGCTCATCATCTCTAAACCATTGATCAGCTTGGCTCTGGTCTCTTCCATCTTGATGACATCATTGACCATCCCTCTTTTTGCTGCTATATAGGGGTTGGCAAAATTATCTTTGTAATCATCTATTTTATCCTGGCGCAGCTGATCTGGATCATCTGCTTTAGCGATTTCTTTTCTGTAAATTACATTGGCTGCACCCTCTGGACCCATAACTGCTATTTCTGCTATCGGCCAGGCATAAACTAGATCAGCTCTAACTGAGCGGCTGCCCATAGCGATATAGGCTCCACCATAAGCTTTGCGCATAATTAAAGTTATCTTGGGTACTGTTGCTTCTGAGTAAGCATAAAGCACCTTAGCACCGTGGCGGATTACTCCTCCATATTCCTGTTCTGTACCCGGCATATATCCCGGCACATCAACTAAAGAGATAATCGGGATATTGAAGCTGTCTAAAAAGCGGATAAAGCGAGCTATTTTAGTTGAAGCATCAATATTTAAACAGCCTGCCAGATGCTGGGGCTGGTTGGCTACTATACCAACACTGCGTCCGTTGAGGCGGGCAAAGCCGACTACTGCGTTCTGAGCAAAGTAGGGCTGAACCTCCATAAAGCTGTCTTTATCTGCCAGAATATCGATAACATCTCTGACATCATAAGCTTTCTGCGGGTTTTCCTGAACAATTTCTTTCAGCTCTTCAGTGCTGCGGCCCGGATCATCCTGAACCTCAAGCTTTGCCGGCTCTTCTTTAAAATTATCCGGTATGTAGGATAAGAGGCGCCTGATATTATCTAAGGCAGCTTCTTCACTGTCTTCCATAAAGTGGGCAACACCGCTGACCTGGTTGTGGGTGGCTGCTCCACCGAGTTCTTCTGCTGATACCTCTTCTCCAGTTACTGATTTAATTACACTGGGTCCGGTAATAAACATCTTTGAGGTCTGGTCGACCATAAAGATAAAGTCTGTGATCGCTGGTGAATAGACTGCTCCACCGGCACAGGGACCTAAGATCGCTGTAATTTGAGGTACTACTCCTGAAGCTTTGGTGTTGCGGTAGAAAATCTCACCATAGCCGTTTAAGGAATCTATGCCCTCATTGATGCGCGCTCCACCGGAATCATTAAGACCTATTACCGGGGCACCGTTTTTAACAGCTAAATCCATTACCTCAGAAATTTTATTGGCATGGGCTTCACCAACTGAACCTCCCATAACTGTAAAGTCCTGAGCGTAAACATAGACTAAGCGGCCTTCAATTGTACCATAACCGACTACAACTCCCTCTCCTGGAACTTCCTTTTCGTCCATTCCTAAAGATGTGCTGCGGTTTTCTACAAACATATTCAGTTCATTAAAAGTACCATCATCTAATAGATATTCTATTCTTTCTCTAGCGGTTTTTTTATTCTTTTTATGCTGTTTTTCGATTCTGGCCTGGCCGCCACCAAGACGAATCGTTTCTTTTTTATTTTCTAATAATTTTTCTTTTTCTTCTACGGACATCTAAAAACCACCTTTCGCAAATTAATAAATATAATCTTTGTTAAAAAATTCATTAAACAGCTTAAACATATTCAAATTTAGACATTAAAGAAATAGAAGCCCACTTTTCAATTGAATCTGCAAAAAGGGACTTCTATTTTATAGATTTATTTTTTAAGTGTTAACCAAAATCAATTAAGCTTCTTCACCAAATAATTCTTCATCACTTGGGATCTCAGCTTCAATTGGTTTTGAAAGCCAGGTTACATTTAAGAAATGTTTAAGGGTAATATTCTCTGTTGTAATATTACCGCCCCAGGTTCCACAGCCTAAACTTAGGGTAAAGGGCATACCATTATTCCAGTTACCACTATTACCATAACTTTGAGACTGTCTAACCATAATTCTGCTTACTGGAGCAAAAGCACCCAGCTTTTCAATATGCTCATCATTTGTAGAGTGAATTCCACAGGAATGGCCTAAGCCCTGGAATCTTAAGATCTCTTCAACTCGCTTAAGTGCATTATCAAAACCGCTGTATTTATAAACTGTTAAAATCAGTGACAGTTTTTCGCCAGAATAGGGATACTCTTTACCTACCCCATCTTCTTCAACAATAAAGAATTTAATATCATCTGAAATATCAAGCCCTGCTGCATCTGCAATTGTTTTGGCAGAGCGGCAGATTAAATCAATATTTAAATGGTAGCCGTCAACAAAGAATGCATCCTGCAGCTGCTGCTTTTCTTCTTTTGTTGTAAAATAACCACCCTGTTTCTGCAGTTCTTCCATTAATTCATCATAAACAGATTCCTCTACTATCAGTGAGTTTTCTGTAGAACAGCTGGTACCATTATCAAAGGTCTTACCATTCATAATTTTTTCTGCTGCATCTTCTAAATCAGCTGTTTCATCAACAATAATTGGTGCATTTCCAGGGCCAACTCCATAAGCAGGAGTTCCCGAGGAATAAGCTGCCTTAACCATGGAGCCTCCACCGGTAGCTACTACCAGATCACTCTGTGACATCAGCTCATTTGTTGCTTCAATTGAAGGTTCTTCAATAATCTGGAATAAATCTTTTGGTGCACCTGCCTCTTCTAGAACATCTCTCATTAAATTAACAATTTTAGTCGATGTTTTTTTGCTGCGTGGATGAGGTGAGAAAACAATAGCATTTTTCCCCTTTAAAGCCAATAAGCCTTTTACAGGAGGAGTTGCTTCACAGTTGGTTACAGGTACTATACCACTGATTACCCCTACTGGTTTAGCAAATTTAATAATTCCCTCTTCTTCATCTTCTTCAATTTTACCCATAGATTTTAAATCTTTAATATCATTCCAGGTTCCTTTTACTTTTTTAGTAATTTTAACCCGCTTATGTTCTACAACACCCATTTTGGTTTCTTCTACAGCTAACTCTGCAATTTCCTGAGCATCTTCTTCATTTGCTGCAGCTGCTGCTACTTTATTACATAGTTCATCAATTTCTTCTTGGCTGTAATCTGCAATCTGATCCATTGCTTTCCTTGCTCTATCTATCATTCCCGAAACTAAGTTTTTTGCTTCTTCACTCATTAATAAACACTCCTTTTATAATAATTAAGATTTTCGGCTAAATAAGCCCTTGATTGATAAGGCTTAATAGCACCTTTCAAAATTTTTCACCCCAACCTGAAACCAATATTTCCCTTTATCAT
>NZ_QBLR01000126.1:0-9869 GCF_003070835.1 Halanaerobium sp.
CGCTAGCTAGGTCTTGAAAGGAGTGGGAATTGGTTCCAGAGAGCTATTCGATATAATAATTTAGAAATAGTTAAAATTTTAATAAATAAAGGGGTTGATTTGAATGTTACTGATGAAATGGGTACAACTCCTTTAATGGTGGCTACACATTATAAAAGGCAAACAGATATTTTAGAAGAGCTAATAAAAAATGGAGCTAAAGTTAATTTCACGAATAAAAATGGTTCAACTGCTTTATCTAGAGCAATAAGACAAGGGTCACATCCAGATACTTTAAAAATATTAATATCTGCTGGTGCTGATGTGAATATAAAAGATAAAAACGGAGAAACTCTATTAATGTATGCTGCTTCAGATGGTTTTGTTGATTTTATGAAAGTACTTATTAATGCAGGTATTGATATAAATGCAAAAAATAACTTTGGGAGAACGGCTCTGAATAAAGCGGTAGATTATGGTTATACAGACGTAGTAAAAGAATTAATTGAATCTGGTGCAAATATCAATGATACATATGAGTTTATTAATGAAAAAGATTATGTGATATCTGGAAGAAATGCTTTAATAGATGCTGCTAGTAAAGGATATCTAGATATTGTTACACTTTTTATAAAAAATAGCGTCAATATTAATCATAGACAATCTAATGGAGTTAATGCTTTAATGGAAGCTGTTAGTAATGGACATTTGGAAGTATTAAATACTCTAATATCTGCAGGTGCAAATCTTGAATCAGAAAATGATAAACAACAGACGCCCTTAATTTTAGCAATAGAGAACAACCGGCCTAGAATATTAAAAACTTTAATAAACAAAGGTGCTAATCTAAAAGTTATTAATTGGAATGCTAATTCACCATATGAAATGGCGTCTGAATCAGGTTATGAAGAAATAAAACAGGTATTAATTGATGCTGGTGTCAATAGTAATATAGAAGATTTAAATAAAGCTCTAAAAAATAATAATTTAAGTCAGGCAAAAAAGATTTTAAGAGCAAATGATATTTATAACGACAGAGATAAAAACGGGGAAACTCCTATAATAATTGCAGCAGAAAATGGTCATTCCGAAATAGTAAAAATGTTGATTGATATGGGAGTATCATCTTCATCTTTTGATGGTTCTCAGGCGATTAAAGGTGCAGCCAAAAATGGTCATTCAGAAATAGTGAATATATTACTTGATATAGGCGTATCATTATCTTTTAATGGATCTGAGGCAATACTAAGTGCGGCCCAAAATGGTCATTTATCAACAGTACAAATTTTAATAAAAAATAAAGCTGATTTAGAAATTTATGATGACAAAGGAAGAACGGCTTTAATATTAGCCTCTCAAAATGGGTATATTAGTATAGTAAGAGAATTGATAAATGGAGGAGCTGATATTAATAATACTGATTTCAAAAGCAATACAGCTTTGAAGTTTGCAGAAGAAGAAAAAAATACGGAAATAGTAAGATATTTAAAAAACAATGGTGGAATAACTTATTGACAATCAATTATTTAATTTTAAACTTTGTGCCATCCTCTTAACGGGGATGGCTATTTTTTTGCCGTTAGAATTAATTTGAACAGATTACGGTTATATATTATATAGGTGAATCAGAATAACTAAGCCTTTAACATAAGCACTTAGAAAGGGGGAATACAATGTCAGTATCACTAGCAGCATTAGCTGCAGCAGCCATTAAGCTGATCATTTTAGGAGTGGAAGCAAGTAGAGCTGTAGAACAGATATCAAGACAGAATAACACCAGTTTTGATGCGATCTGGAGGGAACTACCGGACATCTTTAAGTAAAATTTAATATCATCTAATGATTATTAGCCTGCCTTAAGTGGCAGGTCTTTTTATTTGTCTAAAAAATTTAAAGGAGAGTGGATAAAATGATTGATGGTAAAGAAATTGCAAAGCTGGTTAGAAAGAGAAATGATGTAATAATTGAAAAGTTTGAGGATGGATCATATAACGTTACTGACACCTATATTATGGTAAAGCTGAATGAGGCTGAATTCGGCAAGTTTTTCGCTAAATTTAACAGCTACAAGTCAACTGCAGATATACCCTTTAACTTTGAGGGAACCATCTCTTCAGCAGGTGGTAATGTTTTTGCAGAAAATAAGCTGAACACTAAAACAGTTACAAGCCAGATTGGTAATGCTAAGTACAAAGCAGTAGTCACTGACTTTTATAAGAAAAATGATTCAGGTGATGAGGTTAGAATTTATAAGGCCGGCAATGATATTGGTATGTTTAACCGGGATTATGATTTTCTACTTGATTATGGGGTGAAATATAAGGCCAAAGACAATAAAAATCCTATTTTCATCTTAAATAATCAGGATCAGGTTAAAGCTGTTATTATGCCGGTGCTAGACAAGGGTGAGAAGCCGATTAAAGAGATGCTCAAGGGTTTGACTAAGGATAACTATCTAAAGACTAAATCAGCTTAGGAGGGTTTAAATAGATGTATGTAAAGGAATGTCCGGAGTGTAAGGGGAAAAGCTACAGTGCCGGCAGAAGCGATTGGATCTGCCCTTACTGTGGTGAAGATTTAAATAATGTTGAGGCAAAACAACCGGAAAATTAAGGAGGCAGTTATGGAAGCCATTAAATTAAAACCAAAGGTGGAAAGCCAGGAAAAAGAAGAAGACTATTTTATAATAGATAATGACCAAAAAGCTAACTGGGCGCTGAGAAAAATCAGACATCTAAAAAAGAAGAAGAATGAAAATGAGGAATTTGCTGAAACAGAGATTGAAGCTATTCAAAAAGAGGTTGATGAAGTGAACAGCTGGCTGGAATCTGAAAACAGCAGCTTAAAAAATGACATTGAGTATTTAGAGATGAAGCTCAAATATTACGCTCTGGATTTAAAGGATGATGATCCGGAACTTAAAACTCATAAACTGCCCTTCGGCCAGCTGCAGTTTAGAAAGCAGAGGGATAAGTGGGAATATGATGACAGCAAGCTGCTGGAGTTTGCAGAGAAGAACTTGAAAGATGCTATAAAGGTTAAAAAGAGAGTTGATAAAAGGAAGCTGAAGCAGAAAATTATAGTAGTAGGTGATAAAGCAGTAGTAGCTGATACCGGTGAGGTTATTGAAGGAATCAAAGTTATAGAACGAGGTGAGAAGTTTAAAGTTAAGACTGATGTTTAAGTTAAATAATTACAAAAGAAATTTAAATAAAAATACTCAAAGCTCAGCCTTAACCGGCTGGGCTTTTTTAGGAGGTAATGAAATGAGTAAAAATAAAACTAAAAAGCTATTAGAGCAGCTGAATAACAGGATTGATTCAGTTAGAGAGTCAGATGAGTTTAAGAAGATGCTCCAGTTTTTAGGTAAGTTTCATAACTACAGCTATCAGAATTCTATTCTAATCCAGATGCAGAAGCCTAAGGCAAGTTATATAGCCGGATACAAGCAGTGGCAGAAGAAATTTAACCGTCATGTCAAAAAAGGTGAAAAAGCTATATCAATTCTAGCTCCCTTCACCTATAAAAAGAAAGTTAAAACAGAGAAAAAAGTTGGTGGAAAGCTGAAAGAAGTAGAAAAAGAAGTTAAGAGAATGTATTTTAGGCCGGTTAATGTCTTTGATGTCAGCCAGACTGAAGGTGACCCACTGCCTAATCTAGATATATCAGTTGCTGATGATTACAGCAGGTTATACAAGCCACTGGCTCAATATACTGAATTAAAGGATATAATCCTGACTCTAAAAATGCTGCCAGAAGCTCTCAAAGGCTATTCCAGAGGAGGAGAAATTGTACTCAATAAAATACTCAATCAGACTGAAAAAGCCGGAGTATTAGTCCATGAATTAGGACATGAACTGCTCCATCAGGATAATGTATCTGAACTGAGTAAAGAGGTTAAAGAAATGGAAGCTGAAGCTGCTGCTTTTGTGGTAATGGATCACTATGGTGTAGATATTAAATCAGATAAGTACTTAGCATTATATAAGGAATCCTATGATTTAAAGCAGAGCTTAAAACGAATAGATAATTTAGCTTCCGAGATTATTAATTACTGTGATGATTATCTAATTAAGAACAAAGAAAACGATAAAAAGCTGAAGGAGGTTATTTAATTGGGTGCTCAAAATAAAGTTGTAGATATTGAAAGCAGGAATAAGGAACTGATCAGCTTTACTAAAAAAGAAGTTGAGACTATAAAAAGAACAGTTGCCAGTGATGCTAATACTGATGAACTAAGAATGTTTCTGCATATTGCCAAAACCTATGGTCTGGATCCATTTAATAAAGAGATATTTTTCTGGAAGATCAAAGGTAAACCAACAATCATGACCTCCAGAGATGGGTATCTAAAAATAGCTGACAGACATGAGGAATACAACGGCCTGGTGTCAGATGTGGTTAGAGAAAATGATAAATTCAGAAGAAAAGCCCAGGGTATAGATCATGAATACGGCACTAATCGTGGAGATATTATTGGAGCTTATGCTTTGGTCTACAGAAAAGATAGAGAATATCCAGTCTATGTCTTTGCTCCTTTTCAGGAATATTTTGCCGGCACCAGGGTCTGGAGTCAATATCCATCAGCTATGATATTGAAGGTAGCTGAATCAATGGCGTTAAAGAGAGCTTTTACTGTTTCCGGACTGGTAACTGCTGAAGAAATGGATGTGCAGCGTTTAAATGAGAAGGATAAAGAAAATCCGAGACGGCCGTATTCCAAGAAAAAGAAGGAATCTCAAGATAATGAAAATGAACCGATAGAAATAGAAGCTGAACTATCTGAGAGAGAAAAAGAGATTAAAAAGATAGTGGGTGACAATAAAGATTTGAGAAAAGACTTATTTACCTACCTGAAAGAAGTAAAAGAAAAAGAAGGTCTAGATAAAGATAAGCACATCTCAATAGATGATTTAAGTGATGGTCAGTTTAAACAGCTTAAAAATATATTGAATACATTTAAAAAGATGGCCTAACAAATAGGGGAAGAGAAAGGATGATGATAGATGCCTAAATACAAAGTTATATGCAGCTGGAGAGAATTTCACAGTGGTGAATTAATAGTTGAAGCAGCAGATGAAGAAGCTGTTGAATTACTGCAAAGAGATCAGAATAGATTATTGGAACTACTGATTGATAAATATGCTAATGAAACTTTTGAGAGCTTAAGTGATATAGAGGTGGTTCCGGGAGCAGTTGATACTGACAGTGAACTGGATTTGGTTATTGATGCTGGAGAAATAGAAGTTTGTTAAAGTGAATGAGGTGATAGAAATGCCAGTTAACGGAGTACCCAGTGATCAATGGAGGGTTGAAAGAGCTTTGGGACCTTATGCAGAGCCGATGGATGAATTGGAATTACTGGAGGAACAAAAATTGATTCGACTAAAAAGATTGAAAACCAAACACAAAGGAGTAGATAATAATGGTCAATATACAGAAGTTTTCACTGAGAGTGGTTAAAGAAAGTGGTGGGCGATATGATATTGACAAGACCATCAATAATCCTATAGCAGCAAGGAACTTATTTATTGAAGTCGCTGAATTAGATAAAAGATCAGAAGAAGTTTTTGTGATGGCGACTATAGATGTGAGAAATAAGGTGACTGGATTATTTGAAGTTTCAACTGGCACCTTAAATTCAAGTCTTGTTACACCCAGAGAAGTATTTAAAAGAGCAATCTTACAAAATGCAGCCGGTATAGTATTAGGCCATAATCATCCGAGTGGAAATATAGACGCGAGCAGTGATGATATTAATATTACTAAGAAGCTGATTAAGTCAGGTAAGATACTGGGGGTCAATGTAGTAGATCATATTATAGTCGGCAATGAGGGTAATTACAGCAGTATGAAGGAAGAAAATCACATATAGAGAGGAGCTGCATAGATGCTAAAAATTGATAGTATTGAATTTGATGATGAAAAGAAGGATAACGACAGATTAAATAATTATATTAGGAAACCGGAAGATGCTGTAGAGATATTTGTTGATGTACTTAAGATGGATTTTCAGGAAGAAGTTGTAGGGATGATTGCTTTAGATAGGGATGACAGATTAATTGGTGTAGTAGAACTAATGAGGGGAGTTGATGCTTTTCAAAAGATTGGTACTGATGATTTATTTTATAAGGCTTTAAGATTAGAGGCTCATTCTATTATATTAGGTTATAATAAAGCTGCTGGATTGAAAGTAAGCAGTGATGATTATGAATTCAATGAATTTCTGGTAGAGGAAGCTAAGAGATTTAGAATTAAAATCAAAGATAATTTGATAATCTCAGGTAGAGATTATATCAGAATTAGATGAGTATTTATTTAAGAGGCTGTCATTAATTTGATAGCTTCTTTTTTTGACTTCACATTACAAATAAATAAAGGAATTACAAAATCTATCCATAATAATATTAATAGAAACTTATTACATTTTTTCTATATAATTCTACATTTTTCGACAAATAATACAATACAGGGAGATGAAAAATAATGAAAAAAATTACTATCTTTATTCTAACAATAATTTTACTTTTATTATTTACTAATGGTGTTGTTTTTGCAAACATTAATATTGAACTAATTGAAGCTTCTAAAGAGGGGCAATTAAGAAAAGCAGAAGCTATGATTAATCAAGGAGCTGATGTGAACTATAAAAATATGGGGATGACTCCATTAATTCATGCTTCTAAAAGTGGTTCTTATGAAATTGCAAAATTATTAATAGAAAATGGTGCAGATGTAAATTCAATTGATGAAGCAGGATATTATTATACTCCGTTAATTCATTCATTAATAAATAATAATCCTGAGATTGCAGAACTATTAATAGATTATGGTGCAGATGTTAATTCATACAATCCTGATAGTTCTAACCCAGAAGAAGGCTTCTATGCTTTGCATTATGCTGTCATCTTTGATTTTCCAAAGGTTGTTAATAGCTTAATAGAAAATGGGGCAAATATTACACAAAAAACAATAGATGGTACCAATAGTTTAATGGAGGCAGCAAAAGAAAATAGTCTAAAATCTGCTAAAGTATTAATTGATACAACCAATATTGATATTAATGCTATTAATGATGAAAATGGTAAAAATGCATTAATCTATGCTTCGGAGATGAATCCTTTTGAAGAAGATAATTATAGAATAGTAAAATTTTTAATAGATTCAGGAGCAAATATCAATTCTGCAGATTTTGATGGTAAAACTGCCTTAATGTATACATCTATATATGCTAATTATGAAACTACTCGTTTATTATTAGAAAATAAAGCGGATATTAATCAACGGGATTATTCAGATAATACTGCTCTAATTTTTTCTGTTAAGGGGCCTATCAAAGAGGGATCAGGTAATACAATGTCTATTTTTGGTGGAAATATAGGAAGAGAAAAAGTAATTCGTACCTTAATTAAAAACGGGGCAGATATTAATGCTGCAAATAGTGATGGTAAAACAATTTTTGATATTAATCTTGATGCAGTAGGAGATCATTATGATAATTTATTGAATATGTTAGGTATACTTCAAAATAAAAGTGAATATCCATTATTATATTCAGTGATAAGAAATGATATGGAAAAAGTTGATGCGCTTATTAGTGAAGGGTATGATGTTAATAATTATTATCCTACCAATAATAGATTTGTGGATGATTGGAATTGGAAACCTTTGGTTTCTGCCGTTTTGGGTAATAACTTGAAAATGGTTGAAAAGTTAATTGCCAATGACGCAAATATTGATGTTGAAATTTATTATGATAATGATGCAGAACCGATTCTTTTTACCTCTTTAAGATATGATTATATAGATATTTCTTTAGCAATGTTAAAGCATTTAGTAAAAAACCCGTTGTCACCTAGTAATGATTATCCATATGAATATCAGAATATATTACTTAAATCTGTTAAATATGACCAGCTTAAAGTTGTTGAATATCTTTTAGATAATGGTGCAGATGTAGATAAAAGTTTTACTTCAAGTGAAGAAAACCTGCTAATGAATGCTCAAAGTTATGAAATGGCTAAATTATTAATAGAAAAGGGTATTAAAATAAATCATCTAGATTCAAGAGGTCTAAATGCTTTATATTATTTTTTATCAGATAATGATATTGATATTGTTAAATTATTATTAGAAAATGGTATCAATTATGAAGCTCAAGATGTCTTGAATATAGCTCAAAGGTCAAATAATACAGAAAAATTTAAAGAACTGATAAAATCATATTAAATATTTTGGTTCAAATTATTATTGCAATTTAAGACAGAAAATAAATTTAATTTTAATTTTTATAAAATGTACTCTTCAATAAACTTTATAAAAACTTATTATTAGTCCTATGAGTTATGAGCTTCCCCCATTAAATTAGACACATAGTTTAGACGTTTTTCTCTCGTTTTCGTAATCTTCCGGACTTTTATAATTTAAAGTTGAATGCATCCTGATTCTATTGTAATAAATTGCAATATATTGGAAAATATCCTGTCTCGCTTGATTTCTATTTTTGTACTTTTTTCTGTATATTAATTCAGTTTTTAAGGTGGAGAAAAAGCTTTCTGCTACTGCATTATCCCAGCAGTCTCCCTTACGACTCATAGATGATCGCATTCCATTTTTCCATAATTCTTTTTGGAAATCATGGCTTGCATACTGGCTACCTCTATCTGAATGAAAGATTAATCCTTTTTCTGGTTTTCTGTTTTTAGTTGCCATATCTAAAGCATTTATAACTAGCTGCCTGGTCATTTTTTTATTCATTGACCATCCAACTACCTTACGTGAATAAAGGTCTATTACAGTGGCTAAATATAGCCAGCCTTCATCTGTTGGAATATATGTGATGTCTGATACCCAGACTTTATTTGGTTGAATTACATCAAATTCTCTATTAAGTAAGTTTTCCTGTAACGGCAGATTGTGGTTTGAATCAGTTGTCTTTTTAAATTTACGCTTCTGTACCGCTTTCAGTCCCATTACACGCATTAATCTTGCTACTCGTTTTATATTGCAATTATATCCTTCTTTTATTAATTGACGGTGTATTCTCGGACTGCCATAGCGACCGCTATGCTGCCAGTATATTTCAGCTATTTTATCTTTTAATTTTTTGTTTTCAAGCTGTCTTTGAGAAGGCTCTCTATTGAGCCAGTCATAATATCCTGACCGGGAGACTTCTAATACCTGGCACATCTTTGTCACAGGAAATTTATCACTGTGGTCCCGGATAAAACCGTAGATTACTTCGGTTTTTTCGAAAAGATGGCCACTGCTTTTTTTAATATATCACGCTCAAGTTTAGCTTCCTTAAGTTCATTTTCTAGGTCTTTAATTTTTTGTTGTTCCTGGGTGAGCTTTTGCTTTCCTTTTCCCGGAAAAGCAAGTTCACCATTATCTCTAAATTTTTTACGCCAGCGGATTAAATTATTATAGTTAATTCCAAGATCTTCAGCTATTTCTCTACAATTTTTATCAGAATTTATACTGTGTTTAACAGCATCTCTTTTGAATTCTTCTGTATAAGTTCTTCGTTCTCCCATTTCGGGCACCTCCTGATTATATTATATATCTTAACTCGGTGTCCTACAAATCGGGGGAGGGTCATTAGGAGATTATTATGAAAAGTAATATATTTAATTATTTCAAAAAAATCATGTCTTATATATATGAATTCATAAAAATTATATTTTTAATATTTTTATTTATTATAGTTATTGTGATAAAGAAAATACTTGAAGATCTTGGCTACATATAATATTATAATCAAAAAAGAGGGGTTCATATGGTTGAAAATAAATCGTTAGAAAATGAAAATCAAGTAAAGGTTCAAGACGATAAAATTCTTTCAACATATCTTTTAGCTAATTCATTTATTTTTTTACTTTGAATCTCAT